>CADCRC010000015.1 GCA_902803795.1 uncultured Erysipelotrichaceae bacterium
AATATTATATTTAATACAATTATAACTATTTTCATTTAATATATTAATACATATATATTTAGATAAACTCTGTTTTAATAATTTAGGATTAATACACCTATTAATTATAGATATACATATAAACCCATATAAATAATAATCTAAATTAATATATTTAAATATAATATAAATAAAATAACAAAATATAAAAGTAAATATAAATCTAAATAACTCAACTAATACAAAAGATATGATAGATAATATTTTCTTAATATTAGAATTATATATATTATCACTAATTATATCATTAAATCCAGGTATTCTTCTAACCATATATATTAATAAATTAGTATTATATAAATTATCCAATTTTAAATTATACATTATCATATTAATCATAAGTCTTCTCCAATGACTTAATAATTATTTTTTTATAATCTTTATCTGTTTTATTAATCTTAACTAATTTTTTATTATCAAGTAACAATATTTCATCAGATAATTCAATAGCTATATCAAGTATATGTGTAGTTATAATAACAATACTTTTTTTAGAAACCTCTTTAATAAGTTTTTTAACTTTTTCTTGAGATAAAATATCAAGTGAAATTAAAGGCTCATCTAATAATAATACATCACAAGAATTAATTATACCAATTATCATATTAATCTTAGCTCTATTACCAACAGATAAATCTTTAATAATTTTATTTCTATCTCTTTTATCTACATCTAATATATCAAAATAATAATTAATATCTTTATCTATTTTATTAATATTACAATAAAACTTCATTAACTCCATAGGAGTTAAAAATAAAGGTAGATTATCTTCTTGTTTTACATAAGATATTCTATCATCTAAAGACTTAATTTTATTACCATTAATATCTAATACAATATCTCCACTATCTTTATTAATACAATTATCTATTATATTAAACAATGTAGTTTTACCAACACCATTTCTACCAACAACAGAATATATTTTACCAGAACTAAATTCATAACTAAGTTTATCAAGTACTATTTTATCATCAAAACATTTAGTTATCTTATCAACAATTAACTTCATAATATCACACCCATATTTATTATACAAAAAAGCAACCTCAAAAAAAAGGGTTGCTACATATTTTATCATATAAATCAAAATTAAGAAACAATATATGGATTAGTCGCAGTTCCATCTGTTCCACCTTGAATTGTAACTAAAGGAGATAATGAAATAACAGGTCTTATACCAAGAGTACTTTTAACACTAATATTATGAAAATCACCAGTACGAATAACATAATTAACACCAGCATTTAGTCCAAAATCAAATTTATATGGTGACATAGTCCAATAATCTCTATTAGTATACAAATAATATTTATTATTACTTTTATCATCAGTTCCTCCAGCATAAACTGCCTCATCTGTTGTTATAAGTCCAACAGGATATGTTAACTTTCCATTGCCTATACTACTACTAACAGTAAATCTATCTAGATTTCTTGTACATGCTAAACTCAAATTTTGCACATTTGCTAACCTATCGCTTGGAGAATAATATAAGTATTGAGTCGTATCTCCTCCATTTGGATTCCATCCACCTAAGCTTGATATACTTCTATCATTACAATAGATTGTATCTTCTATTTTGCTTGTATAACTATTTAAATTTGTTCTATACCAACTATCTACACTAGATTTAGCAGTACTATTTACATTGTTTGAAAAAACATCATTTAAAACATCTTCTATTTTTTTACCATTTGATATATTTATATAATGATATCCATTATTAACAGCATAATATAAATACATTACAGACGAACAAGTAGTTCCAGATTTAAAACAAGTATAATGATTATTATTTATACTATTATATTTAGTATACCATTCACCTGCTTTTACTCCTATCGTATCAATTAATGTATATGTTCCTCCAGAATATGTTACATCATTTCCAAATATTATTTCTTCATCACCTTTCAATCCATTTTTTAAAGACATATATGTATAATCAGAAGATGTTGTTTTTACCATATATTCAACTTCTGAACATGAAGAAGTAGTCGAAGAAGAACAAGTATAATATCCAATATAATTTTGATAATTTGTACTCCAATCACTTATTGTAGAAGGATTAGTTAAAGTATATTTCCCTCCTGAATATGTTACATCATTTCCAAATATATATGTATTTATTCCTGTTGATAAAGAACCACCATTACTATAAGTAACATATCTTGTTCCATACATATATCCTATATCTGATAAAGAATTCGCAGCAGTATAAAATTTACTTTTACCTATTTGGGTTCCATCTCCTGTCGTATTTGTACAATGTCCACTCTCATCAGGTACTCCATTATATATTAATTTAACTCCTCCAGTATCTGTAGTTCTAACTGCTTTCCAACAAAAGTTAGCAAACAAAACATTATTATTTGTAACTGCTCCTCTATAATAATATATTGGATAAGTATCATCTTTTGTTGAAGCTATTTCATATACACCTTTTCCATTTGTATCAGATGAAATATTACCAAAATCTACTCCATTGCAACTACTTACAAACTCACTTTTTGAATTATCCAAATATGCTTGATTAGCTATTATTTTAGCTAATCCTTTTAAACTAGATGGAACAGTAGATGATAAAGTATTATTGTTACAATCATTTGATGTATTAATAATAGTACCTGCATTTTTTGCATTACTATCTGCTTGTACAAATACTGGTTCTAATGTAAATGTTAAATGAAGTGGCAAATTTACTAAATCAGAGTTTTGAATATCTTTTTTGAATTCTATTCTTATTTTATAAGTTAGATCATCTCCAATTTTTAATTCATCATATTGAGATAAAGGAGAACCATCATCATAAGTAACAGATGCCTTAATAAGATTTGTATTAGTATATACAACATCATCACTTATATCACTAGTTCCTTTATTATCAACTATTCCAATATTAGGTACAGCATTTAACATTCCATCAATATTACCATCATTTGTAATATCTACCGTAAATTCATAATAGTCTCCTGGAATAGATAAACTATCACTAAAACTTAAACTCTTATAATTAGAACTATATGAATGAGTACCAACTACACTGCCATTTGCTTCACTAAAACTATCTATAGGATTTCCTACAAAATGAATACTCCAAGAAGCATTATCAAAATTTGTTACACCTGTTGTTATTAATTCTTGTCCAAGTAAAGCATATCCAATTGAAATAAATAAAGTTATCAAAACAACTACAACAAATAATATTTTATTTTTTTGGTTGTTTTTTTTAATCCACATATAATCACCTTCTATGACATTAATATATTATTATAAAATCACATATTACAACTCATTATAACTATCTATAGCAATCAACATCTCATTACCTATATTTCTATCTATAATATCTTTATCAATAGAATCACTAATAAAATTCTTAATATTATCTTTATTTACATAAAATATTTTAAATGGAGTTTTACTTTCTAATTCATCAAGATTAATATTATTTTTATTAGGTATAATATTACTATTTATATTAAAATAATATACATTTGCTTCAGCATTATATCCTAAATTAAAATAATTTTTATAATAAACTTTAATATGTAAAAAAGGTTCATAATAATTATCATCAATAATACCAAGTTCTTCATATAATTCTCTTTTTAAAGTATCATTTAATTCTTCATTTTCTTCTCTATGACCACCAGGTAATTGAATAGTATTATTATTATGAATTAATATTAATTGATTCTTATTATTTAAAATAAATAATTTAACTCTATCTATCTTTTTAGAAATATCTTTTTCCTCTAAATTATCTTTATTTATAAATATTTCTTTCATTATAAATACCTCTCCCAATACTCAATAGTATTAGCATTCACACTATCAAAATAATAATCTATTGTACTTGCTATATATCTAGATTTCTTCCAAACAATACTATCTTTATTCATACAAATCGCCTTAAAATCAGACATCATATATTCAAAAGTAGAAGCTCTATCCTCTTTATCAGAATATTGTGCATAATCATTAACAAATGGAGCATCATAATTAAAATTATTAGTATATGACAATTCTGGATTAACACTGCCATAAGTAAAACCAAATGGATTTAATGTATTCCATGCTCCATAATCTCCACCTTTAGATTCAATCAACAATTCCATATAATGATAAAACTCATGATTAAATACAACATCAAATGGATATTTAACCGCAACAATAATAGTAACATTCTTATCAACACTATAAGTCAATCCTGTAACATTATCATCAGTAAAAGAATCAACAATATTAACAGTTAAATTAAAATCATTTTTTCTAAATTCGGGTTCCATATTACTAGGATATAATAATAAATTCTTTCTAAGATTAACAAGAGCATCATTTATCTTTTGCTCATCTAATAAAGCATTAACAGAATAATTTAAAACACTATAATTATTTAAAGTACTACCATAATTAATATTTATATTATATTTATCTTTAATCTCATTACTAATTAAAACATTTTTCTGAGTTAAATCAAACGTCTCATAATTAAAAACATCTTTACTTTCATTATATATAATATTATTATCAGTTAAATTGTTATTATCAGTTAAATTATTATTATTATCAACA
Source organism: uncultured Erysipelotrichaceae bacterium (assembly GCA_902803795.1). GTDB lineage: Bacteria > Bacillota_I > Bacilli_A > RF39 > UBA660 > RUG14903. Next base: position 4,624 of record CADCRC010000015.1, read on the forward strand.
TTAACAAATATTTTTTCATTATTATATTTAACTAAATCAAAATTCTTATTTTCAATTTCTAAATAAATACCAAAAGAAATAAAAAAAATCGAGATAACTATCATTATTATTGCAATAAAAACATATATTTTATTTTGCATAGATAGCCTCCTCGATTTATATTTTTTTTAATTTATCTAGTAAATTCTTAGCATAATTTAAATCTAAATTATTAACTAATAACATATCATTATATTTAGTAATTAATCTTAATTCATACATTTTATTATTATCTATATCAATATAATCAATTATTTCAACATTACAATGTATTTTAAATTCATTTAATAAAATTTCCAAAAATATATTAAATTCTTTATCTATTTCTACTTTACCTTCTTTTATGTTTTCACCATTTCCATCATGATCAAATTTATTAATTTTATAATAACAATAATCATCATAAATATCAAACATATAAAATATAGAATTATTAAAAGTAGAATTATTTGAAATATTCAATATCTCAGATACTAAATCAATATACTTTTTATTAATTACATTATTATATTCCTCCATAAACTACATTGCCTTATTAGCATTATTATTTAACTGAGCAATTTGTTTCATTATATCTTCAGCACTAGCTGCTTTTCCTTGTTCATATAATTCTTGTGATTTTTTTAACATCTCTTCCATATTTTCAACAGTTACAACATATTTCTCTTCACTTGGAGCAACAACAGCCTCAGAAACAACAGGAGCAGAATTTACTACTGCAGTAGATTTACCAATAGCAACATTATATTTACCTTCTTGAACATATTGACTATCTATAAGTTTTTTAGCCTGACTTGGAGAAACAAGAATTGCTTTAACTTGATTATTATTTAATTTAGTAAATGTAGGTGTTTCACTATTTGTAGCTGCAACAGGAGTTTGGGCTGTAACAGGAACTTCTACAGAAGGTTGAACCACAACAGGTGCTTGAGTTTCAGCAGGAACCGCAGCAACCACAGAATTTTGAGCAGCATCAGGAATTCCTTCTTTAACCTCTCCTTCTTTTGGAGCATCAACTAAAGGAACAGAATTCTCAGCAGTAGCACTCTCTACAACTTGATCACCACTTGCAGGGTTATTTGGTAAAACAGCATCCGTATTAACACTTTCTACAGGAGTTTCTACATTACTTACTACATCAGTAGTAGATTCCTCAACTGGTGTTGGTGCCTGCTCAGAAACTGGAGAAGTAACATCAGAAACACTTAAATCGGGAGTATTTGATAAATCTTCTTGAACTGATTCTGCAACAGGAGCATTAACAACATCATTAGAAATATTATTTGAAATATCTTGTTCATTAACATTAATATCTTTTTTATCTTTAAAATTACTATAGATATAATTTATAGATTGGTATTTTTCATCAGCTAAAGCAAAACCCTTTCTTAATTGTTCCAAATTTTCTAAAGAAATTTTTAATACAATATCATTCGGATTAGAATTTAATATTTCTTTAACTTTATTTTCTGCTTCAATAATATATTTTTCAAATTCTTGTTTCATTATATCACATCCTATGCATTAGCAATTACTTTAAGTAATTTTTGAACCTGAGACCATTCTATATCATCAGTAATCTCATCTAACTTATTATCTCCAACAATCTTAGAAATATAAATAATTTGATCCTGTGCATCTCCTTGTTTTTCACCTTTAGTATAAACTAAATATTTACTTTGATTATCTTCAGATACCAAATATGTAACTAAATCAACTTCTTCACTAACACCACTTGAATTTACTATATTTATTTTTTTATTATTCATAAAAACACTCCCTTTTATTATTAACTACATTAATTATATTAAAATTTTATAATAAAGTAAAGTTTATTTTACATGACTTTGTATTTTTACGTCAACTCTATGAGTCTTTTTATCATCAACTAAAACAATAATATTATTATTCATTAAAATATCATCTAATCTAATCTCATCTTTATTTGCTTTAGAAACATAAATATTATAAATAGTATCCATATAATGATAACAAACTTCATATTTATCCCAACTAATAGGCATACGCGGAATTATTTCAAGCCTATCAGCATGCTTATGTAAACCTAAAATATCTACTATACCAACTTTATAAAACCATCCCGCAGATCCAGTATACCATGTCCAACCACCTTGTGCAGGAAATAAACTAGATGAATAAATATCAGCAACTATAACATATGGTTCAACTTGATATTTCATAACATTCTTCTTATCTAAGCTTCTATTAATAGGATTAATCATTTGAAAATAACGATAAGCCCTATCATAATACCCAGTTTTAATTAAAGCCATCAAGTACCATGCAACACCATGAGTATACTGTCCACCATTTTCTCTAATACCTTTAGGATAATTCATAATATATCCAGGGTTATTTAAACTTTTAGAAAAAGGTGGTGCCAACAATTTAATAATTTTCAAATTATCATCAACTAAATTTTCTTCAACTTCATTTATAACCTCATTTGCACGCCTCTTATCTGCAACTTTAGACAATATTGCAAAAGACTGAGAAATTAAATCAATTTTACATTCACTATTATCAGAACTTCCTAATTTATCTTGATTATCAAAATATGCTCTTAAATAATATTTGCCATCCCAAGCATTCTTATTTAAATTATCTTTTAGATTATTATTAAAATCAATATATTCATCTAAATCTAAATCAATACCATATTTTTTAATAGTATCTATAAACTTATCAATGATTAAATATAAGAAGAATCCAAGCCAAACACTTTCACCTTTGCCTTTTATTCCAACTTTATTCATTCCATCATTCCAATCACCACCACCCATAAGTGGTAATCCATGTTTACCCATATTATTCATTGAAAAAGATAAACTTCTTTGTAAATGCATAAACAATGATTCTTTAGTATTACTATAAGTAAATACTACAGTTTTCTCATTATCATATTTAGATAATTTATCAGAATTAATATAAGGAACTTCTTCCTTTAATATATCAACATCACCTGTAACATCAATATAATACAATGTACTATATACAAGCCACAAGAAATCATCTTTGTATCTACTTCTTAAACCAAATCTATTTTTTTCATGCCACCAATGTAATACATCACCTTCTATAAATTGATGAGATGCATTAATTAATATCTGACTCTTTGTTTGTTCAGGTAAAATACAAGCAATATTAGTTGAATCTTGTAACTGATCTCTATATCCAAAAGCACCAGACACCTGATAAAATCCTGCTTTAGCAAATATTCTAGAAGAAATAGTCTGATATAAATACCAACCATTTATAACATAATCAAATGCTTTATCTTGACTCTTAACTTCAATTGTTCCAAGTATATTTTCCCAATAATCTTTAACATGTTTTAATTCTTTTCTACAATTACTAACATTACTATATTTATTTAACAAATCACCTAATTCATTAATTGACTTAGTTGCTCCTAAAGTAAATATAATACTTTTATTTTCATTAGATTCTAAATTAACATGAACATTAACTGCTTTACTTAAAATACTATCAATAATACAACTATTTATTTTTTCAGAGGAAGATAAAAATACTACAACATCACTATAATCTATACTATATACATTTCTTAATTTTAAATAATTATCTTTTCCCATAAATTCAGATAATATATGTCTTGCTGTTCTTTCTTCAAAATTACCAAGTGTAGGATTAATCCAATACTCTATATCTAATGATAATTTATTTGATGTAGTATTCTTAAGATTCATAATATAAACTTTAACATTATCATTTAAAGGAATAAATTCACTTACTTCAATCAAAAACTTACTTGTATTCTGAGATAAAATAGAATAACCAAATCCATGAGTTACATTATCAACAACCATTTCTTTTCCATTAAATCTAAATCCCTCAGATTTATCATTATTAATCATTTCATTAGTCCAACTAGATATCTTAAACTCTGATGAATTATATGCATATGTATATCCACAACCATTATTAGTAATAATACTACCAAAATACTTATTAGCTATAATATTACTCCATGGTTTAGGCGTATCCTTATTATAAATAACATATTCTCTACCTTTATTTTTAAATCCACCATATCCATTATCAAATTCTAATTTTTCTTTTTTACAAGCAACACTTTCTAAAAATTTAACTTCTTTAGGCTCATTTACTCTATTCTCTTTTTGTAATTTATCAACTAAATCTTCTAAAGATTCATGATTATTTATTTTAAATAACAATCTAGGAACCATATATAATAATATTTTTTCTTCTTTTGATATTTCAGAATTACTTATACAAGTAATAGAACCCGGAGTATTATAAAAATTATTTAAAGTATACATTCTATATTTCTCATCTTCAACTTCTTTTTTAACAAGTTTTTCAGATTCATC
>CADCRC010000016.1 GCA_902803795.1 uncultured Erysipelotrichaceae bacterium
TGATTTAATCAAAACTAAGGAATTTTTAGCTCCCGGAATATTTCCACTTACTAATATATAATTATCTTCAACATTAACTTCTATTATTTCTAGGTTTTGAATAGTTGTAGTTTCAACACCCATATGTCCTGGCAATTTTTTGCCCTTTAATACGTGCATTGGAAGCATTGTACCCATTGAACCAGGTCTTCTATGATAACGTGAACCATGACTCATAGGTCCTCTAGATTGATTCCAACGTTTAATTACACCTTGTGTACCATGTCCTTTGCTTGTTCCTGTAACGTCAACATATTCTCCAGCTGAGAATATATCAGCATTAATTGTATCTCCTAAGTTATAAGTACCTTCAAAGTTTCTAATTTCCTTTAAGAAGCGCTTAGGAGTAGTATTAGCTTTTTTAGCATGACCAATACTAGCTTTACTAGCATTCTTTTCTTTTTTTTCTACAGTAGCTAATTGGATTGCATTATAACCGTCAGTTTCCATTGTTTTAACTTGAGTTACAACATTTGGTTCAACTTGTACTACTGTAACTGGAATTAACTTTTCGTCTTTACTAAATACTTGAGTCATTCCAATTTTGCGTCCTAAGATTCCTTTCATATTTTTTCCTCCATTATTTTCTATTAGGCTTCTTTGCCTTTGCATACAACACCACTTGGTAAGTCTAAATGTTTTAAAGCTTCAATAGTCTCAGGTGTTGGGTTAACAACATCAATAAGTCTTTTATGAGTACGACTTTCGAATTGTTCTCTTGAGTCTTTGTATTTGTGTACAGCTCTAAGTATTGTAATTTTTTCAACTACTGTAGGTAGAGGTACAGGTCCTACAACTTCTCCTCCTGTTCTTTTAACTGTTTCAACAATTTTTGCACAAGCTAAATCTAAAATACGATGATCATAAGCTTGTAATGTGAAACGCATTTTCTTTTTTGACATTATGCATGTCCTCCTTTCGCCTATATTTCTTATAGACCTGCTCCGTAGTAAATTACCCGATTACACTTTTAGTTTTAACAACCTTGCCTGGTGTATCGGCAACCTCACACATCTATGCAGTCATACGTTTAAGATTATAGCAAGAATTATCCGGGAAATCAAGCATAAATTTATTATTTTTTTCAAAATTAAAAAAGGGTTTCCCCTTTTTGTTTATTCTTCTAATAAAATATCTGTCTTTTTCATTTCTTGAGGCAGGTTAATATCCATATATGTTAGTATTGTTGGAACTACTGATGAAATGTCTCCACCTTTTAGTTTTACTCTTTTATCCATTATTATAAAAGGAACTTTATTTAAAGTGTTTTTGGTTATTATTTTATTATTTCTATCTATAATTGTTTCACAATTAGCATGTGATCCTAAAATTATTACTTTATAAAAATTATCTTTGGCCACTTCTATTATTTTACCCAAACAAACATCTATTGCTTGTAAAGCGTTTATAGAAGCTTGGAAGTTTCCTGTATGACCAATAATATCCGGATTAGCAAAATTAGCAATTACAAAATCATAATCATTTTCCATACATTTTATTGCCAATCTTGCTATGTTTAAAGCTTTCATTTCAGGTTTCTTTTCTATATATTCTATTTTATTAGTTTTTAATATGTAATTTTCGCAGTTGTCAATTTCAATTTCTCTTGCACCATCTAAATAATAACCTAAAGATTCTTCTTTTATTTCTTCCGTTATCCTAGCTTGTGTTAAACCTAATACTCCTAAATACTCTGATAAAGTATTCTTTACTTTTTCTTCTTTTAATAAATAATCGATATTTAATTTTCGTCTTATTTCAAATAAACTATAAGCTTTTATATTTAAATCAATAGTTTTAAATGCATCAAAATCTTTATTTACTAACGAATTCAATATTTGGAATTGAGAATCTCTTCCATAGTTTAGAAATAATACCACATCATCATTTTTGATAGGAACAAAGTTGGTGGTTTTAATTGGCGGCAAATAGGTATCGGTTATTTTCTTGTTGTAACAAATATCAATAATTTTTTCGATACTCGGTGTTTTTACACCTTTTGAGTTAACTAGTAAATCGTAATATACTTGTGTTTTAGTATAATCTCTAGTTTTATCCATAGCATAATACTTGCCACAAACACTAGCAAATTTTGCACCATTAAAATCAACA
>CADCRC010000017.1 GCA_902803795.1 uncultured Erysipelotrichaceae bacterium
GCATTAAGTGGTGTTCTAATCTCATGAGACATACTACTTAAAAAATCACTTTTTGCCTTATTTGATTTTTCTGCTTGTTCTTTAGCAATCTCAAGTTGTTCTAACATCCTAACATCTGGATTTTCAATTGTGAAATACATGATAAAAGTAACTAAACATAAAATATAATTTACTAAAAAAATTTCAGGATATAATTTTTGAATTATTGCAGAAAGTCCTGCCATCACAGCAATAATATATATCGGACAATATTCTTTATTTGTTATATATTTTCTATTTTTTACTAAACTGATAAAATTAACAATTATACTAATCAAAGCTAAAACATAAATCATATTAACTCCAATACCAACCGGTAATAATAACCCATTTGTTTCAACTATATCAATTGGTAGAAATAATGTAATTATAGATATAATTATTGTATATGGTATAGTTTCTATTATTTTTTTATAATCTTTATTACTATATCTTCTTCCAATTAATATAACATAATACACAAATGTAATTATCCACAAAATAAACATCAAAAACAATAGTTTAATAAAAATAATATATACAAATGAATCACTTGAAATTCCATTATTTACTAATATAAAATTTATTATTTCAATTAATGAACATAAAAACGAAATAATAATAAGAGCAGAATAAAATTTATTTTCTATCATATTAACTCTTTTTTTTGAAAAATATACAATCATTAATATAATCATAAAAATCATACCAGAAATTGCAAAAGCTATACTAAACATATCTTATCACCTATAATTAATTTTAACACAAAAAAAGAAAAATTAATTAGTTATTTTTCTTTCTTAATATTTTGTTATTTTGTTTTATTATTTTTCCATTAATAATATAGTTATCTTTATCAAATATATCAGTATTCTCAAGTTGTTTATAATCAACTTTATTATTAACATTTGTATATGGAATTTCATCAATCAAAACATAAAACTTTGGTACATATGAACCTGGTTGTGATTTAATTATATCTTCATCAAGTACTTTTACTGAATCATAATCAAAATTAGAATTTGGAACAATAAATGCAACTGGAACTTCTCTTTCTTCTTCATCATCAAATTTTACACAACAGCAATCATGAACACATTCATTCTTTTTAAGTTCATCTTCTATTGAACCAAGCCAAACTTTATTACCCGATCTAGTTAACATTCTTTTAGCTCTTCCACGATGAAATAGTCTTCCATCGCTATCTAAATATCCTAAATCATCTGTATGAAGCCATATTTTTCCATCATCATGTCTTCTTAATACTTTTGATGTTTCTTCAATATTATCTTTGTAACCTTTCATAATTGTTGGTCCTGTTATACATATTTCTCCAATTTCATTGTATTTTTTCTCTTTTGGTTTTTCTACTAAATATTCATCATAATCTTGATAATCAAATATACCAACTTCAACATTTAACATAGGAATTCCTATGCTTCCTAATTTATATGCTTCAGTTTTTGAATATGTTGCCACACCTGTACATTCACTTTCACCATATCCTTGATGAACAAATCCATTAGAATTATGTTTTTTTAAATAGTTATTTATAGCTACTTCCTCAGATTCATGTAATTTATCTCCTCCAGATATTGGAAATGTAATATAAGATGCATCATCAATAATATCATCTTCCACCATTTGTTTTAATAAAATTGGACCAGATAAAAATATATTAGGTTTATATTTATCGATTAATTGAGTATATTCTTCAATTTTAAAATTAGAAATCAAATTAACACATACACCACAACACATCGTAGCATATGTTGCATTTAAATAATATGCAGGTCCAGGAGGTAAAATATTCAATGCTGTTTTATTGCTATCAAAACCATTATCACTATACACAAATGTATGAGCCATACTAATAATATTCTTATTAGTAAGTTCTACTCCTTTTGCTTTTCCTGTCGTACCACCTGTATAAACAATTATAGATGTTCTATTAGGATTATCTTCACATATTTTATAATTATCACCTTTGAATTTTTCATTCCACTGTTTTATTGTCATAAATTTAGAATTGTTATTAATAATATTTTTACTTTCTTCATTCATTTCTTTAATAGAATTAAAATATTCTTTTAAAGCTTCTATTTGACTTTTATTATTTTTTTTAGATTTAGATAAAACATCACTAATATTATCAATATATCCTTTTATATTCATCTCATTTGTTATAGGAATAGTAATTATATTTTCAGCATTATTATTAAACTTAAAACTATCAGATGCATTTTTTAATATAAATGGAACTTCTGATACAAACATATATTTTGATTTTCCAATATTATTCATATATGCGATTCTTTCAGGACTTTCATCAAATTTTATTAAATTAGTGATTGCTCCAAGTCTTGATAAAGCCATCCACATAAATAATATTTCAGGAACATCAAGCATAATAAATGATACTGTATCTCCTTCTTTTATTTTCATTGAAGAAAATTTTCTTGTATACATTTCTACTTTTTTTTCAATATCTTTTATATTATAATTTTTTCCATAATATTCTATAAGTTTAACATTTTTTGGACTAACAGATTTTAAATATTCATATGGATTTATTGATTCATCTACTCTATTAATAATGTTTTTTTCTTTATAATACTTTAACCATGGTTTATCTAATGACGAGAATCCTATTAGTGGTCCCTGTATTTCTCCATTAGATAATTTTTTTAAATATAAGTCTCTTTGTATTTTTTCTTTCTCACTTAATTTTGTAAGTCTCTCCCTGTATTCTTTTAATTGATCAATTTCATCAAACATACTCTATCCCCCTATCATTTTTATTTATATTATTGATAATTTTACTTGTTCTATAATTTTTTTCCAATCAAATCCACACTATCTCTAAAAAAGTTAATATTATTTTATCATATTTTTGTATGATTAGTAATTAATTATTTTCTAAATATTTTTTAAATTCTATTGGCATATCTGTTTTATATTCTATTAATTTATTTGTTATTGGATGTTTAAATTTAATATAATATGAATGCAAATATTGTCCATACTCTGTTGTATTCTTATGATTACCATATACAGGATCATTACATACAGAATGACCAATATATTCCATATGAACTCTTATTTGATGAGTTCTTCCTGTTTCTAAAGTACATTCTATTAAAGTCTTATCATTAAATCTATCAAGCACTCTAAAATGAGTAATAGACTCTTTTGAATTAATAGAAGTAATACAATATTTCAATCTATTATTCTTATCTCTTCCAATAGGTGCATCAATAGTTCCACTATCTTCATTTATAACACCATCAACAATAGCTAAATATTTTCTAACAACTTCTTTTCTAGATATCATACTAGATAATAAATCACATATTTTTTCATCTTTACCTATAAGCATCAATCCACTAGTATCTTTATCTAATCTGTGTACAATAAAAGGACGAATATTATTAGTTTTATCTAAATTAAATCTATATAACAAAGCATTAACTAAAGTAGAATCATAATTACCTGCACCAGGATGAACAACCATCCCACTTTTTTTATTAATAATCATCAAATAATCATCTTCATATACAACATCAATAGGTATATCTTGAGGTATTATCTCACTATTATTTTCAATAAATCCATCTACTCTAACATCATCATTATCTTTAACAATATAATTATTTTTAACACTCTTACCATTAACTAATACTTTTTCATTTTTAATTAATTCTTGTATTTTACTTCTAGATAAATCCAATTTATCAACTAAATACTTATCAATTCTCATTTTATCACCAACTATTACTTTCTATTATTATCATATTTACTCTTTAACATCATCCTTCTTAATTATATTACAATAAATAAATATAATTACACCAATTACTATAAAACTATCAGCTAAATTAAATACAGGAAACTCCATTATAGATATATAATCTATTACCCTAGAATACAACATTCTATCAACCAAATTACCAAACAATCCACCAATTATTAAAGAAATAGAAATATTTTCTAATTTAGAATTACTAGAAACAATCATTCTATCTAAAAATACTAAACAAAATAAAGAAACAATTATTAAGAATATAGTTTTATTTTGCAATATTGAAAAAGCAGCCCCACTATTTTCAACATAATATATAGAAAATAAATTAGGAATTAAAATAATCTCATCACCTAATTCCATATTATTTTTTAAAAACAATTTAACTATTAAATCAATTATTAACAATAATATCGCAAACCCATATATTAAAAATCTCTTATTATTCTTCATTATCTAACCTCTTTATATTTGAAACAATCATCTGATAATCACTATTTCTTCTTTCTATTCTTCCTCTTACAATATAAATATGACTACTTAATACTTCAAAATCCAAATATACTTTTGGAAATAAAACATATTCATAATTACCAGTTTCATCACTTCCACTAACAAAAGCCATTTTTTCACCTTTTTTAGTATTAATTTCTTTTATTTTATCAACCAATATTATATTATCAACTACTTTATTAAAATAATTATTATTCATATTTAAACTAACAATATTATTATATTTACCTAAATATAAACTAGTAGGATGATATGTTAAATATAATCCAAACAATCTTTTTTCTTCTTCTAATAAATAAATATTAGAATATTCTTCTTGAAATATAATACTTGGTTTTTCTATTTCAACATCTATATCACTTTCAAGTTCAGCATAATTATATAATGCTTCTAAATTATATATAAGAGTTGCTTTAGTATATTTAAAATCATCTAAACAACCAGACATAATTAACACATTAATCTCATCTTTTGAAATACCAATTTTAAACAATCTGCAAATACAATCATAAATATCCAAATACTTACCATTAATATTTCTATCTTCTATAATTTTAGATACATTCATTTTATTTAAACCAACAATACTAGATAAAGGATATATAATATAATCTTTACCAGGAATAAACTCCATTGTAGATATATTAATATTAGGTTTAATAATTTTAATATTATTAGCCTTAGCTGATTTAATATAATCATTAAAACTATTAGAAGTACCTGCAGGTGATGTTAAAACTTCAGAATAAAATATACTTGGAAAATATAATTTTAAATAAGCCATTTTATAAGCAATTATTGAATATGCAACAGAATGTGAGTTATTAAATCCATAACCTGCAAAAGATAAAATAATATCAAATAATTTTTTTGCCTGTTCTCTATTTCTACCCATACTAATAGATTTAGATATAAAAGTATCTTCTTGGGCTTTTAATAATTCACTCTTCTTCTTACTAATTGCTCTTCTTAAAATATCAGCCTCAGCCAAAGAATATCCAGCATAAACACTCGCTACTCTCATTATTTGTTCTTGATATATTAAAATACCATAAGTCTTATTTAATATAGGTTCCAAACAAGAATCTAAATATTCTACTTTTTCTAATCCTTCTTTTCTTCTAATATATGAATCTATAAATTGAGAAGGACCAGGTCTAAATAATGCAATAGCCGCAATAATATCATCAAATGAACTTACTTTTAATTTCTTTAAAAAATTCTTCATTCCACTAGATTCAAATTGAAATACACCATCAGTATTAGCAATTTCAAACTCATGAAATACATCAACATCATCAAGTGGTATTTTAGAAAAATCAATATTAATATCATATATTTTTTTTATCTTATCAATTATATTAGAAATAATAGTAAGATTTTTAATTCCCAAAAAATCCATTTTAAGTAAACCTAATTCTTCTAAATATTCCATAGAATAAGCAGTTAGATTAAGTTCATCATCCATAATAAGAGGAACATGATTATATAATTCATCCCCACACATAATAATACCAGATGCATGAGATGAAATATGTCTAGGAAATCCCTCAAATTTCTTAGCTATATCAAACATATTTGACAAAGTAATATCAGATTGTACTCTAATTCTAAATATTTCATTGTTCTTATATAAATCTATTAAACTATCTTTATTTCCATTAGGTATTAATTTACATAAACCATCTACTTTATATAAAGGTATATTAAGAGTCCTAGAAACATCACGAATAACTTGTTTTACACCTAACGTATTAAAAGTAACAATCCCACTAATACAATTTTCACCATATTTTTCTCTAACATAATTTATAACATCAACTCTTCTAGTATCAGGAAAATCAGTATCAATATCAGGCATAGACTGTCTTTGTGGATTTAAAAATCTTTCAAATAATAAATCATATTCAATAGGATTAATATCTATTATTCCCAATGAATATGCAACAAGTGAACCAACTGCAGAACCTCTACCAGGTCCAACCAATATATTATTTTTCTTAGCCCATTTAATATAATCATAAACAACCAAAAAATAATTAGAAAAACCCATATTATTAATAATATCTAATTCATATAACAATCTATCTTTATATATATTAGAAACCTGATTATTTAATCTTTTATTAAGTCCTTTAATAGATAACGATTTTAAATAATCAAAAGAATTATCAACATCATAAACAGGTAATAATATATCACTCTTTGGAAGCACTAATCGACATTTATTAGCTATCTCTATACTATTATTTAAACAATTATCACTAACATTAATATTATTATTATATAATTCACAATTATCAAAATTAATATCTATATTATCATTAACAGTTAAATTATTTTTCATTAAATATAAATATTTTATATATTTACTATCTTCACTATTATTATATAAACACATATTTAAATAAACTACTTTATCACTTATCTTATATGATTCATCTTCATCATATATATTATTAACTCCAATATAAATATCATCATATACACCTACAATATTATTATAAAAAGAAATATTTTTAAAAGGTAATATACATATTAAATCATTTTTATATCTATTTAAAACATCTATATCAACTTCATTCTTACTATATAACGATGATATAATCATCAAATTCTTATAACCATCATAGTTTTTACAATAAAGCAATATATTATTATCATCTATTTTTATATCTATTCCTACTATAGGATTAATATTTAATTTACTAGATTTCTTAATAAACTCCATAACTCCATACATATTGTTATCACATAAAGCAATGGAATCTAATTTATTATTTAAAGCATATTCTAATATATCATCTATCAAAAGCATACTCTCAAGTAGAGAATAATTACTTTTATTATATAAAGGTATATACATATAAACACACTCCAATCTAATAAATATTATAAGACAAATAAGAGTAATAACTAAATTGTTATCACTCTTAAATAGTTAATCATTCTTTTTCTTTTTCATCAAATATTGAATCTATTTTTTTATTATATTCATTTACCATATCTTGTACATTTTTTTCTAAAGTTTTTTCTTCATCTTCAGGAAGCTTATCTTTTCTAATATTATCAAGAATATCACGTCTTAAATTTCTAACAGTAACTCTAGTATCTTCACTCATCTCTTTAGCCTGTTTTACAAGTTCTTTTCTTCTATCTTCAGTAAGTGTAGGCATAACAATTCTAATACTCTCTCCAGAATTAATAGGATTAAAACCTAAATTAGCTTCATTTATTCCTCTTTCAATTTCTTTTAATGTACTTTTATCAAAAGGCTTAATTAATAACTCATTTCCATCAACAACAGAAATACTCGCAAGTTGTTTAAGTGGAGTCTTTGCTCCATAATATTCTACAAATACTGGATCAAGTGATGAAGGATTAGCTCTACCAGCACGAATTTGTGTTAACCTCTTTTCAAAATTATCAATCGCATCATCTAAACTTAATTCTAAATCTTCTAAATAATTATTTTCCATAAATACTCTCCTCATAATTATTTTTGTTTATATATAATATATTTATCTTCATTTTTTATTTTATGTGTCTTATCATAATAAGCATAAACCCCAGTTTCATCAGATTCTATATCAACAATATTATCAGACAAAATAGTTTTATTTAAATATATCAAATCCAAATGATATAAAACATAATTTTTATCTATATAATATACATTAGCACTAGCACCTGAAAAACCTCCAAGTCTAACATATTTTATAGCATTTACAACTACTGACTTTTCACCACTTCCAAACTCATCTACAAAAACAAATTCTTTTGTTTCAACCTCATTATCACTAGTTGAAGTATCCGGTGTGTCTATAACCTCATCTGGATTATTATTATCACTATCATCATCTAAATTAATATTATCATTTGATGTATAAGTATCATCTCTTTCAATAGTATCATTTGCCTGTATTTTCTTCTTATTATTCTTTTTACCAAAAGCATTATATAACAAAACAGCTATAATAACAGCAAAAAGAGCAATAAGCAATATTTTAACAATTCTATTCATAAAACCCTCCCCATGCCTATATTATACTATTTTTATTAAAAAAAATACACTATAAATTTATAACATTTAAAAAAACGCATAAAAGCGATTTATAAACATATGGTACTCCTAACCAGACTTGAACTGGCACTGACAAAGTCAATTAGAATCTGAATCTAACGCGTCTACCAATTTCGCCATAGGAGCATTAAGGATTATTAAAATCCATACATATCATAATATAATTGTGATACCTGCTGAGTTATTCTATATGTAACAAGTGAAGCATATGTGGTAGTCTCAGATGGTTTTGATGAATTAGGAGAAATAACCGCAATAGAAAATTTAGGACTATATCCTGGAGCATATCCAACAAAAGAACTTGTAATAGTTTCTGTATCAATAACTCCATCATTATCTAAATCAATAAAACTCTGACTTGTTCCAGTTTTTCCCGCACCATCTAAATAATCTGGCATATAGCCAACACCATATCCACCAGGCATATGCATAACAGCATAAAATCCATCACGAACACGATTTAAATACACATCACTAGTATCAACTTTATTTAATACTTTAGTCTCATAAGTAAAATCTATTTCACCAAGATCATCAGAATTACTTACTTTTCTAACTTCTTTTAACAAATGAGGAACAACTCTACTTCCATTATTAGCTATAGTTGAAATATATTGACTAATTTGAATAGGAGTATAAGTTTCATATTGGCCTATAACAAAATCAAGTAAATTACCAGCTCTAATATCCTTAGAAGTATAGCCTAAACTCTCAAATGGTAAATCTATTTCAGTTTTAACACCAAGTCCAAAAGAATGATACATATCTCTATACTTATCAAAAGAACTTTGCTTAAAATTCATTTTCATATTTGGATAATACTCTTGTCCATTAACTCTAATTGCAGTTTTAAATTGATATACATTTGAACTTTTTGCAAGTGCAGTAATATCATCAATTGGACCTAAAGTAACATAAGAACATTTTTCAGGAGTAGCAGCTACTTTAACACATTCATCAACCAAAACTTCTCCAATTCTAATAGAACCACTATTATAACCAACAAGAATAGACGCACCTTTTACAATACTTCCAGGAGTAACTGTTTCATTAACAACACTTGTCAAATTATCAACAACATTACCATTCTTATATTTTTTAGATGACATCGCAAGTATCTCACCATTAGAAGGATTTTGTAATATAACAGTAGAATGATCATAATACTCTGTATTAGGTTCACCTTTAGTCGCAATAACCTCTCTTGTAACAATATCATCTAATTTCTTCTGCAAATTTATATCAATCGTTAATACTATATCTTCTCCACGACTACCTTCTTTAACTAAATCTAAGTCATCAAAAGAATCTAATTTAAATACATCTTTACTACCTCTTAAATATTGTTCATATTCTTTTTCCAAATAACTAATACCAACTCTATCATTTAAAGAATAACCCTGCTTTAAATATTCATTCTTCATCTCTCCAGGAATACTAGAAACACTTCCCAATATGGATTTAAATGTATCACCATATGGATAAACTCTTTCCCATCCATTTTCAACATCAAATCCTGGTAACTCATCAATATGTTCAATAACAGATGCATATTCAACATCAGTCAAATCATCTTTTATTGTTTTACTATCATATGAATAACCTTTTCTCATTAAATAGTATACTTCAGCTAATCTCCTATCATCATCAGATAATTCATTTATTTTATCATCACTAATTCTATTTATTTTAATATTATTAAATTCATTAGATGTAAGTTTTTCAGATTTATATAATTTATACTCATTTTCAGTAACTAAACTAGAACAATAAGAATAATATTTCTCACAATAATATTCTCTTAATGCCCTAGAAGATACTTTACTAAAGTCAATAAAAACATAATTAGATAATATCTTTATCTCTTCAATTAATTCATTAAATCCTAAATCATTAATATTTTTAAAAGTCAATTTTCTAACCAATTTATTATCAACCAACAAATTATAATTTCTATCATATATTCTACCTCTAGGAACAGAATCACTACTTGTTTCTTTAGAATTATATTTTTCTAAAATAGAAACATATTTTATCTTATCATTTATCATTAAATTATATAAATTAAAACACAAAAAAACAAATACTAAAATAGTTAAAATAATAAATAAATTATACCTAATACCAACTATTCTATTATAATTAGGTAATTTAATTCTATCTTCATGATTCTTTATTTTAACTCTATTATCTTTTTTAGTATTATTAAATAATTTAATATTTTTTTTAATTTTATATATCTTTTTAGAATTAAATTTACTCATTACATCCCCCATATTAAATAAATATACTTATATTATAATATTATTATAATCATTTTTCTACACTAAAGTTGAAAAAAATTCCAAATTATGATATAATATAACACATTTAAGGGGTTAGGTTAATATGATAAATATAAAAGATATTCTATGTTATTTAGAATTATTACTATTAATAATATTAATATCAATATATAACACAAATATAACAAGCAATATCAAAAAAGATTTAAAAATAAAAAAAACAATAATTATAGAACAAAAAAAAGTAAACAAACAAATAGAAAAAGAAATCATAAATGAAGAAATAAATAATCAAACTACAAATTTTCAAACAGAAAATACAACAATTCAAGCAAATCAAGAACAAGAAACAAATATAATAAATAATGAAATAAACATAAATCAAAATAATAATGAAAGTTCATTTGCAAGATTATACATTAATAATTATAATGTTGCATTATATGATTACAATGTTTATACAACATCTAATTTAGATTTACAAACAATAGTTAATAATCCAGATAGTGCAGCCTACTACAATAACTATAATAAAACAGTAATTGCAGATCATAACTATCAAGGCTTTAATATATTAATCTATTTAGAAATTGGAGCAACATCTCAGATAATACAGAATAATGGACAAACAACAACATATAAAATGATATATAAATCAAAAGGAACAAATACAGGACCAGACTTAATAGATACAAACAACAATTCGTTCTTCGATATGCAATCAGACTTAATAATGTATACTTGCTACGACAATGGAATAATGGTAACTTTATGGATTAAAGAATAAAAAAAGTAATCTATCTAATCAAAGATATATTACTTTTTTATTATTATATTTATAATATTTCATCATCAATATTTTCAATGTTATCTTCAATCATGTTGCCTAAATCTATTCCATCATCTTTATTATCATTATTAATATCTTCTTTTTGTTCTTCACTCTCAGTTATTTTATTATCTTCTATCTTATCTACTAACTTATTATCATCATCTTTAATATTATCTACTTCTTCTATTTTTAAATTATCTTCTTTTTTATCATTTTTAGATTTGATAGCAGTATCTACAACCTTTATTATAATAATTAATATTAATGGAAACAAAACATATAACATATATCCACTTTTTGTCTTTACAACATCAAGAAAATCACCTAAATTATGAACAAAATTAAATCTTCTACCTATATAGTACTCTTCAGATAATGCAGTTCCAGCAGTTCTAATACTATAAGCTCCTTTATCATAAGAATCAACTACATCAGTATAAATATAACTTTTACCAAAAACTTCAAAATAATAATAAATACGATCATTTATATTAGCTCTATCATCTTCTTTTATAATTAATAAATCACCTTTTTTAGAATCATAAATATTATTAACATCTTCTTCATGAACAGAAGCAAAAATAAATGGACCAACTTGAGTATAACCTCTACTATTATTACACAAAACACATAGAGTTACTATAACAAAATAAAATATAACTATAAACTCTACAAAACTCCATATTGCATCCAAAATACGTCTCACATAAATCACCAACCTTAATATATTAAGATTTTATTTTAAAACATTTTTCAAAACAATAGTCTTAATATGTGACATTTCCTGAAGAGTAGTACTAATACCCTCATTACCAATTCCAGAATATTTCCATCCACCAAACGGCATTTCAGCAGATCTATAAAAACTAGCACCATTTATTACAGCACCACCACATTCAAGTCTACTTGCCACATCCATTGCTTCTTTAATATCACAAGAAAATACTGCACCACATAATCCAAACTTAGATTTATTTGCTATCTCAACAGCTTCATCTAAACTATCAAATGCACATATTGGAATAACAGGTCCAAATATTTCCATATCAATCATAACATCACAATCTTTATTAACATCAACTAAAACAGTAGGTTCAAAAAATGCTCCAGCTCTTCTTCCACCATATACAATTTTAGCTCCTTGCATAATTGTTTGTCTAACCTGACTCTCAACTTTTTTAGCTGCACTTTCACTAATTAAACATCCAATATCAGCTTTTTCATCTTGAGGATTAGATACTCTAAGTTTTGATATTCTATCAATAACTTTACTAGTAAATTCATTTACTACAGCTCTATCAACTAAAAATCTCTTAGAAGCACAACATACCTGTCCAGTATTATATAATCTTCCCCAAACAATCTCATCAGCAGCCAAATCCAAATCAGCATTTCGAGTAACAATAAAAGCATCATTTCCTCCAAGCTCTAAAGTAGTATGAGTTAAATTAGTTGCACAATTTCTCATTGTATCAATTCCAACTTGAGTAGATCCAGTCAAACTGACCAAATCAACAAGATTAGATTTAGATAAAGCATCACCAACAACTTCACCACGACCAAACAAACAATTTATCGCTCCATCAACAACTCCAGCTTCTTTCATTAACTGACAAAATCTTCCAAGAGTCAAAGGATTAGAAGTAGATGGTTTAACAATAACACTATTTCCCATAATTAAAGCACTTGGAACTTTCTGACAAAACAAATCACTTGGAAAATTAAAAGGTATTATAGTCGCAACAACACCTAAAGGTTGACGAATTGTATATTGAATAGTATTTTCTTGTCCAGGTTCATTTCCTTGAGGAATAACAATACCATATAAATGTTTAGCTCTTTCAACATATGCTGCAACAAACATCTTAACATTTGAAATTTCTGCTCTTGCCTCTTTAATTGGTTTTCCAGTTTCACGAGACAAAAGCATTGCAAGTTCTTCTTTATTTTCTTCAACTAAATCAGAAAACTTATAAAGAATCTCACCTCTTTTATGAAGAGGAATATTATTCCACTTTTTTTGAGCATTTTTAGCAAGTCTTACACATTCCTCAACATCTTGAACTGTTGTATCGGGAACATCATCAATTTTTTCATTATCTGCAGGATTAATAACATCAATAACTTTATTATTAGATGAATCCATAAATCTTCCATTAACCAAATTCTTCATAATTAATTCCTTCCAAATCCTGTAAATGATAACATCAATCCACCGCATGAATTAGCTGAATGATTAGAATAACCATATTCACCAAAAGTAAATATACAAATAAATGGTAAACCTTTAGATTGTTTTACTAATTGTTTATGAACCTCATCTAATCTATCACCAATAGAAATAGACCTACCTCCACAATGAACTAAGAAATATCCAGATGGATCAACATACATTTTTTCATTAACTTCTTTTAATAAATCACCTGTTGCATCAATTAATTCATCAACAGTTGCCTCAAGTAATACACAAGCAGTATTTTTAACTAATTTATTACCTACACTAATTGAATTATCTTCATTTCCATTCATAGGATGTCTAATAAGAGTAATCTGTCCAGTAGGATCTTTTACACCTAATGGATGCAATACAGAATAAGCAAGTAAATTGCTTCCCTTTAAATCAGCATCTCTTGCACCCGTCCATTCCTTATATTTTTCAATTGCAGGAACTCCATCAATTTTAACTAACTTTCTATTATTATCAACATCAGTAATTATACCAGCACAATTAGTTTCTCTAAATGCACCAGTATATTCTGTAACAATTTCATTATCAGTATAAAAAAATGCAACAGCAACCCCATCAGAAAATACTTTATCATTACAGAAAATTTTCCATTTTCCTTCAACTGTATTATCAGCAGCACTACCTCCAAAAAATGGAACTCTACCAATAACATCTTGAATACCAGCTAAATATTCTTCTTCCTCTTTTGGAGACGCAACCATATAAAAATATGCAGGTGCACGAGTTGTTTTAGCATCCTCAACTGCTTCAATTGCAACTCTTCTACCAATATCTCTAGCATTTCTTCCTGCTTCACTTGCCGCAACACCTACAACAAGATCAGGATCAGAAATTCCAAATACACCAGCAAAACTCTCACCAGTAATAATTCCATCCGGAACAATAATTCTTCCACTACTACTACATCCAATAACAGGCGCATCACTTTGTGACTTAACACCTGCAATAACATCAGCAACTTTATTATCACATGAAGTAAATAACATATTAATTTTAGACGATTTAATATCATCTTTAATCATTTCACATGACTCTACACCACACTTATAATCATCATGATTCTTACTATAGCCAACCATCGTTTTTAACATAAACAAACTTCCTTTCTATTATTTATATAATTATAACATATAAATTAAAATAATGTCATCCGATTTATTTCTTGTTGTCTAATAATATAATCTATCACATCAATAGATTCTTTTAATTCAAATTTAGAAATTAATTGTTCTATCAATTTTACATCATTAACTGATAAAATCTTATCATTCTTATTAATTCTAGATTTAAGCCTTAAATAAATCCTTTTTATTTTATCAATATCTCTATTCTTTTCTAATTTATTATCTAACTCTTTATTTAATTCAGAAATAATAATATTACAATAATTTCTTATAGAATCAATTTGAAAAAAACTCATATTATAATTTTCTTTTTTAACAAGCAATCTACAAGATAATATAGAAGAAACAAGATTTTTATCAATCTTACCTCTATATTTTTTAAAAGAGGATTTAATAGTATCTGAATCAAGTAATCCTATTTTCTCATAATTAGAATAAATACTTTTATAAAATTCAATTTCTTTTACAATAGACGAAGTATCACATATACTTTTATCTAAATATAACAAATAATCATCTATTTTTTCCAGCAACCCTCTCATCTACATCAACCCCATTCTTAAATCTATCTAAACAACTACTTAGTTTTCTATATGTTTGTATATATTCTCCAAAATGAGTATTATCATGCCTATCTATTTCACTAGAATAATCTAAAAATAAATAATATGTATCTATCAATTCAATAGCATCATTAATATTACCACCAAATATAACACTTCTAACCTCGTTAATTAAACCAACTCCATAATCATCTAAATCATCTAATATATGAGGTAATATTTCTATTTCTTTATCTTTAATTAAATCAATTTTATGATTTATTTCTGATACTTTTTTCTTAGTAACTCTATTTGTTTTTCTATAATTCTTACAATTTCTTTCTAAATTACTTTCAACAACATCTAATACGACACTCAAATCACAATTATATCTATCAAGTAATACTCTTTCTAATTGATAAGAATATCCATCTATAACATAACC
>CADCRC010000018.1 GCA_902803795.1 uncultured Erysipelotrichaceae bacterium
AATTCTTCTGTTAAATCTTCAATATAGATTTTAGAAGCTCCTGTTTTAATTGCTTTTTCTTCTAGTCCTTCAAGTTCATCAGATTGACCACAGTTACCACAAATAGCAATAACTTCACATCCGTAATGATCCTTTAACCAAGGAATGATAATTGAAGTATCAAGTCCACCAGAATAAGCTAAAGCAACTTTTTTAAATTTCTTTTCCATAATTTTATCCTCCAAATTTTTATTTTATTTATAACAAAAAGAAAAGAGCCATCAAGGCTCTTATTTAACAATATACTCATACACCAGAATGATGGTGTAATCTTTGCTAATATCAAGATGCCTTGAAAAAGAAAAAACCACACCAAGTGGTTTATTGTTGTAATATGCTCATGCATCACACTGTTGCAATCTTTACAAAACTCACTTGGACTTTTCTCAAGTTATACATACATTGTAAAGTATTAATCGCCATATGTCAACATTTTTTTATATTTTATTATTAGATAGCGTTTTCAAAGTTATTAATTAATGTTATAATTAATTAGGTGATTAAAATGAAGCTAGAAATTATAGAGCCAATTGGTCTATGTAATAGTGCATCTAAACTGTTAGATACCATTAATAAAAACATAGATAAATATCTAAATATTTATATCGTTGGAGAAATTTTACACAACGAATACATTATAAATGATTTGAGCAATAAGGGTGTAAGATTTGTTAAAGATATTAAAAACATTGAAATGAATAAATATACTTTAGTAATATTTCCTGCACATGGTACAGCTCCATCTGTATATAACAAAATGCAAAAGTATAAATACTTAGACTTAACATGTCCTAAAATTGTAAATATACATATCTTTATTCAAAATAATAGCGATAGAGATATTCTATTTATGGGTAAAAAAGGGCATTCTGAAGTTGTTGCTGTAAAAGAATATAAAAATGTTAAAGTGTTATACAACTTAGAAGATATTGATAAATTAGGTGAACTTAATAATCCTGTATTAATGTGTCAAACAACTTTTAACGAAAAGATATTTAATGATGCTTCAATTATTCTAAAAGAAAAATATCCAAATATATTAATCAAAAACACATTATGTAATATCCCGTTAGATAGAATAAAAAATATTAATGCGACAGACTGTGATTTGCTTCTTGTTATTGGTTCTAAGACATCTAGTAATGCAAACGAGATAAAAAATTCTAAACCAAACTCAATGATTATAAGTCAAAAATCAGACCTAGATATTAATGAGTTGCTTAAATATGATAAAGTGGCCATCGCTTCTGCATCATCTACTCCTATTGAGCAAGTAAATATAATTGTTGGAGCAATTAAAAACGCCATAAAATAAATGGCGTTTTATTTTACAACATTTTATATTCAATGTATTGTTAATGTAATGAAAATGTTATATAATTTTATTGAGGTGATTAATATGCAAAAAGATTCAACAATATCTTTAAGAATAGACGCAAAATTGAAATCTGATGTAGAAAAAATACTAGATGATTTAGGGATTCCAATGACAACTGCAATAACAATGTATTTCAGCCAAATTAGAATCAATAATGGTCTTCCTTTTACTCCATCTCTTCCAGCTAAGCCAAAATATTATGAAGATTATTCGAAAGACGAATTAGTAAAAATATGTGAGGATGGTGCTGAGGAATATTATGGCAAAAAAACAGTTTCATCTAACTATGCTGAAAAGATGATGAAAGAAAAGATGAAACGTGGATTATAAAATTGAATACTCTACAAACGCGATAAAAAGTTTAGAACAAATATATGATTACATATCAAAAGTACTTTTTAATTCCATTGCTGCAGAAAACACAATTAATGGAATATTTGCTGTAATAAATAATTTAAAATTGTTTCCAAATATGTATGCTGCAACAGAATTTTATATATCAAAAAAGATTCCAGTACATATTGCACTATACAAGAACTATAGAATATTATATTCTGTTTTTGATAAAGACTATACAGTTGTAATATATGATATCATTAGTTCTAGGCAAAATTATAGCAATTAAAAACGCCATAAAATAAATGGCGTTTTATTTATGCTTTAATTGAATAATTACTATCAAACATTTTTTTGAGTTCTTCTTTTGTATTATATTTTTCTGTTAGAATAAATTCTTTACTCCAAAGCATATAATAGATAAATGGAAAGTTTGCTTTTTCCAATAAATCAATATCAGGTATTACTCCACACTCGGCTAAAGCGACTAATTTGTTTTTAGTTGTTTTATTTATTAATTCGTTAATCTCATTATAATAATTAGTTTTTTCATGTGGTTCTGTATATACATCAACAGATATAATATCAACATATTCATCACCTGGATAACTACTTACTGCATTCCATACCCATATGATGTTATTAAACTCTCTTTCATAAGTGAAATACTTATAAGTTATAATAAACAATTCTTTTGCAACATCAGCACCGAATCTTCCCCACCAAAACCATTTGCCATCAGCCTCATGAAAAGGTCTAAATAAGAATGGTTTGTTTTTTTCTTTAAATGGAGTAAGTAAATCTGCCATATGTTTAAGTTCATTCATAAATGCTTC
>CADCRC010000019.1 GCA_902803795.1 uncultured Erysipelotrichaceae bacterium
TTAACTGCTTCTTTCATATAAAAATTACTATATATATACTTAATACTACTATAATCAACCATATCAAAAACTACAATATTTTTATTTTTTAATTCTTTAATAATACCTTTAGCTTCTTTTAAATTATCTTTATTATTTAAACAATCAGCAACATAAATAAATCTAGTTTTATTATTATTAATAGAATTAATTCTTTCTATACTAGAATTCTTATCAATAAAAACATAATTATATTCTCTTAATCTATCATATAAAAACCTATATACATCATCATATGTATATAAATAATCAACTCTTTTTCTATCAATTAAATTTTTAAATTTATATGATCTATTAACAAATTCAGATTCATTAAAAAAAGTTCTTATAGTATCAGCTAAAGCATAAGTAGACCCCTTTTTATATAATAAAGAAGGAATTCTAAGTACTTTAGTATGTTTATCATCTAAATCAATTATTTTGACATTATTATTTTTATCAAGCATAATATTATTTAATTTATAATCCAAAGGATATATCTTAAAATCAAGTAATTGTTTAGAATTTTTAATTAATTGTTCTGCATAATCAACTTTTATAGCAAACTTCTCATCCATTAACTCATTCAATAGTTTTCCATTATAATAATGTAATTTAACACCTTTAAACTTTCCATCCACATAAACAATATCTTGAACTAAATCAGTATTATCAATCATTTTATCTAATTTAATTAACCTATTTAATTTAAATTTCTTAAATTTAAGTTCTGGATTAGGAATATATTTATCAAATGACTCTTTAACAAATTCTTTATATATTTTTATTGCATACTCATCATCAAATTTATATACATTTGAAAACATACCACTTCCTAAATACATACTATTTTTAATATCTTCATTAGTTAAATTAAGCACAATATCCCCCCTTAAAACATTCATATTATACTACAAAAAAGCTTTATTTTAAATAGTTAATTAATAAAAATTATTCTTAATCTAAAACTAAACATACATAATATTATATTAGTCATAACTAAAATAAGACAAATAATTACAATTTATTGTATGATATTTCATGTTTATTATCGATATATGATATAATTATGTCAAGTGAGTTGATAGTATGAAAAAAAGAGGATTTATTTATTTAGTAGTTACAATTATTTTTATCATATTAACCATTGGAATATTAAAAAAAACTAATCTAGATAATAATATATCATTAGCTAAATCTATACAAATTATTTTAATACTATTATTAATTAGAATAGCTATAGGATGCTCTTTCTATATTAGGAGACAATTTGAAAATAGAAAATATTCTTATAAGATTATTATGAATCTAGGTTTATTAATATTCATAATTGTTAATATATTAAGACAATTAAACTTATTAGTTCAAAATTGGAATGTTCTAAACATAATAGATATTTATACCAACACTTTAAAATCATTTTCTTATTTTGCAATATTAATACTACCTTGTATTATTATTTTAGCAACATATAGTATTATTGCTAATATTGTTTTAATTATAAAAGAAGGCTTTAGTCCAAGAAAACTATTAGGAATTATGTTGGGTATCCTTGCATATATAGGAATTGCTGGTAGTCAAGGATTATACCACATAGTATCAGGATTTTTGATGAATAATGATAAAGCATTTGTTAAATTTAGTTTGGATATATGTATTAATGGAACACTATCATATTTTTATACATTAATACTTGCTACTTTATACTGTAATACTAAAGCCGCTAATCATATACCTAGTTATGATCAAGACTTTATTATTATATTAGGATCTAAAATAAAAAAAGATGGTAGTTTAAATCCATTATTACAAGGAAGAGTTGATAAAGCCTTAAGTTTTGGTAATAAGCAATATGAAATAACAAAAAAGGAAATAATATATATTCCATCAGGAGGACAAGGTAAAGATGAAACAACTAGTGAAGCAGAAGCTATAAAAAAATATTTAATAAGTAAAGGAATTAATAAAAAACAAATTATCATTGAAGATAAATCTACTAACACTCTTGAAAATATGAAATTTTCTAAAAATATAATTGACAAAATAAATAATAATGCCAAAGTTAGTTTTGCAACTACTAACTATCATGTCTTTAGAAGTGGTGTCATAGCTAATGAACAAGGACTTGATTGTGAAGGAATGGGCAGTAATACAAAATGGTATTTCTACTCAAATGCATTAATTAGAGAATTTATTGCTAATCTAGTATATGAAAAATATAAACATATCGCTTTATTATTTATAATCAATATATCTCTTCTTATACTAACATTAATCGGAAAATACTATAATTTTCTATATATAGTATAGAATAAAATAACATGATAATCATAAGTTTTAATACTTTTTGTTAAATCTCATTATTCTTTAAATATGATAAAATAAAATTACGGTGATGGTATGAATATAAAATTATTTTTAAAAGCTATAACAAAATATTTTTTTGGAGTAATATTAGTAGGTATTCTATTATTTCTTCCAGCAGGAACTTTTAATTATATGAATGCATGGTTATTTATGGGACTATTATTTATTCCAATGTTTATAGCAGGTATTATATTAATGATTAAAAATCCAATGTTGTTAAAAAGCAGATTAGATGTAAAAGAAAAAGAAAAAGAACAAAAACAAGTAATTTTATATAGTGGATTAATGTTTTTAATAGGATTTATAATAGCAGGTTTAAATTATAGATTTTCATGGATAACAATACCTAATATTATTGTAATAACTTCCTCAATACTATTTATAATATCATACATTTTATATGCAGAAATATTAAGAGAAAACACTTATCTTTCTAGAACTATAGAAGTACAAAAAAATCAAAAAGTTATTGATACAGGATTTTATAGTATAGTAAGACATCCAATGTATTCTATAACTATCATATTATTTTTAACAATGCCATTAATATTAGGTTCAATTATTTCATTTGTTATATTTTTAATATATCCATTTATTATTTCTAAAAGAATCAAAAATGAAGAAGAAGTATTAGAAAGAGAATTAAAAGGATATAAAGAATACAAAAATAAAGTTAAATACAAATTAATACCATTTATATGGTAATAAAAA
>CADCRC010000020.1 GCA_902803795.1 uncultured Erysipelotrichaceae bacterium
GATAAACAGAAACATATAACAAATCAGAATCAATATCAAAATATTTAGGACTAGTTAATAATTCAAAAGCAAATTCAATTGCTTCATCTCTAAAATAATCTCCAACAGAAAAATTACCCATCATTTCAAAAAAAGTTTGATGACGCTTAGTAATACCAACATTTTCAACATCATTTGTTCTAATACACTTTTGTATATCAACAATTCTTCTGCATTCAGGAACTTCTCTACCATCAAAATATTTTTTTAATGGAGTAACACCAGCATTAACCCACAATAACGACTTATCATTTTCAGGAATTAAAGAAGCTGATTTTATTCTTTTATGACCATGTTTTTCAAAATAACTAAACCATATATTACGTATTTCATTATGTGTTAAATATTTCATTTTATCTACCTACTTCTTCCTCTATTTTTTTAACAACCTCATCTATTGTCATATTAGTTGAATCTATATATATTTGAGAATCTATTCTTTTTAATGCACCAACTTCTTTATGCATATCATTATAATCTCTTTTTTTAATATTATCTAAAATCTCTTCATAACTCATTTCAATATTTTGTTCTTGATTTTGAATAAAACGTCTTTTAGCTCTTTCTTCTAAACTTGCATCTAAATAAAACTTGTAATCAGCATCAGGAAAAACAACAGTAGTAATATCTCTACCTTCCATAATTACATTTTTACCCTTTGCTATCTTTCTTTGTAAATCAACCATATTCTTTCTAACTTCAACAATTGAAGATATTGGTGAAACAATCATAGTAACTTCTTTTTCACGAATCTTCTTAGTTACATCAACACCATCTAATAATATAGTTCCATCTTCTTTTAAATCAATATTTATTTTAGAAGAAATATCTATTATTTTATCTTTATCATCTATTGTTAAATTATTCTCTAATGCTTTTAAAGCAACACATCTATACATTGCCCCAGTATCAATATTAATTAAATCTAATTTGCTAGAAAGTATTTTACAAACACTACCTTTTCCACTACCTGCAGGTCCATCTATCGCAATTATCATATTCTCGCCTCTGTTTCTTTAACAATATTTTCAACTATCTGAGTCTCTTCTTCTAAGCTTTTATCAATTATCTTATAATCATAACTAGGATATAAAGAAACTTCAGTTTCTGTTATATGATGTCTTTCTTCATCAGTCAATTTATCATCTACATTGTTTCTTTCAATATAAATTGTAATAACATCATCAAACTTCTCTTTTAATATATCAAACTCCATAATAAGTCTAGCATCAGTTATAATAAAACAATCAAAAAAATTAGAAAGAATATCTATATCTTCACACAATCTATCTATTAAAAAAGTCTTTTTATTCATTTTCTCTTTTATTATCTGAATTCCTAATTGTTGCAAAAACTCACGTGGTTTGTCATCCTTATTCTTATCATAATTAAAATAATTCTCAGCATAATTATATAAAGGTTCAGTAATATGCATAACACAAGGTTTATAACCATATTTTTTTAATTCTTCTCTTAACATAATACCAAAAGTAGTTTTACCACTTCTAGCTTTACCTCCAATAACATATAATCTCATAGACTCAACTCCTTAAACATTAACTATATCATAGCAAACTTCTACTACCATTTCAATTATTAATTATCTTATTTTAACAATTCTTTTATATTAAAATCACAAAAAGAAGAATAATTAGGTATATTACAAAAATCCATTTTATTTTTTAATGTAGGATGAATAAACTCTATCCTATAACAATATAAACTAATTGGAACCCTCTCACATTTACCATATAAATTATCACCTACAATAGGATGACCATGATAAGAAAATTCGACTCTTATTTGATGATGTCTACCAGATACTAAATCAACCATAACTAAACTTTCATCTTTATCTTTATTATAATCAAGTACTCTATAATATAATAATGACTCTTTTCCCTTATCACTTATTATACTCTTAAAATCATCTTGTTTTAATATTTTATCATTATATTGACCACTAATTTCATTAAACTTACCATGACAAACAAGAAGATATATTTTTTTCATATTATGTTCTCTAATTAATTTGGACAATCTAGAAGCAGCTT
The DNA here is from genome assembly GCA_902803795.1 of uncultured Erysipelotrichaceae bacterium. Classification (GTDB taxonomy): domain Bacteria; phylum Bacillota_I; class Bacilli_A; order RF39; family UBA660; genus RUG14903. The sequence goes on from CADCRC010000020.1 coordinate 2,094, forward strand.
TTGATGTTCTAGCAAATACCATAATTCCACCAACAGGTCTATCAAGTCTATGAACAAGACCTATATATACATTATTAGGTTTATTATATTTATTCTTAACATATTTTTTTAACTCATCTAATAAATTAATATCACCTGTATTATCAGATTGACATAGCATATTATAGTCTTTTTCTACAACTAATAAATGATTATCTTCATAAAATATTTTCAAACAAATCAACAACCTTTCTAAATAAAATATCCACATGATTGTGGATAATAATAACTATGTATTTAAATAATGTTTTTCAAATTCGCCATGTATAGAAGCACCATCACTACCTACCATAAATGCATTTTTATCAAACTCATCCATATGTCTTTCTAATCTCATTTTTTCATATTTACTAAGTACAGTATATATAATATATGTCTTTGTTTTAGTATAACCACCTACAGCATCCCAATAAGTAGCATCCCTACCTATTTCATCTTTTATAAAATCAATAATTTTATCAGGACTCTCTTTAGTAAATATAAATGCCTGTGAAGTTATATTTTGAGAATGATTAAAATCAATTAAAACTGATTCAAATACAGCATAAATTATAGAATAAATCATTGTAGATATTCCGCCTAATACACCGCATATAGCATATACAAAAGCATTAAATCCAAGTCCAATATTACCAACAGTTAACAATCTTTTCTTCTGACTTAAAACAATACCTATAATATCAGTTCCACCACTACTACTTCCAGTACTTAAAACCATGCCAAGTCCAACACCTGCTATCAATCCACCTATCATTACATTAGTAATAATTTCTGGAACAAGAGGTTCTTTAGGAATAGGTATAATCATTAAAAACAAAGTATTTAAAGTAACTGTTAGTATAGTTCTTGCAAAAAAAGTCTTAGAAATTTTCTTATAGGCAA
>CADCRC010000021.1 GCA_902803795.1 uncultured Erysipelotrichaceae bacterium
ATTTTACTATTGTCTTTACTTCCATCATCTACAAATATAATTTCATATGGTATTTTATTTTGATTTAAGTTATTAGATAATTCTTCATAAAATATCTCTATATTATCTTCTTCATTATATACAGATACAATAACAGATATTTTATTCAACTAAATCACCTTCTATCTATTAAACCATGCTCTATGATTATCTTTTTCTATATAGTCTTCTATATTTTTAATAAATTTTTTATTATTACTTTTTAATTTTTTGGGATGAAAGTTTTTTGCTTCTTTATATATTTTATTAAAATCATTAAAATCGTTTAGTGCTAAGATAAAGCCTTCTTTTTCAAATTCTTGTATAATTTCTATTTGATGATCACTTTGATGTTCCTGATATTTAACAAGTCTTGGTGTTGCGATAACTGGTTTATCTAATTTTATACAATTTAGTATAGTTCCAACACCTGCATGAGTTATAACAAGTCTTGATTTATTTAATAATTCTTCAAATTTTTTTTCATCTAAAAAATCTATTAGTTTCATATTTTTAGATTCATATTTTGTATATCCTATTTGAGCAATTACTTCTTCTTTTATTACTTTTTCTTCTATCTTTTTATCTATTAATTTGAGTAATCTTGTAAATTGTTTATCTTGTGTACCTAATGTTACTAAAATCAAAATATCCACCCCCCATATTCAGCATCTGGATATAATTCTTTCATCTTTTCCCATTGTACATAAAATTTATCTGCAAATTTATATATTATTCTTCCCGTTTCTGTTTTGGAATATACGTTGGCAAATGTTTCTATATATATTATTCTACTTCCAAATAAATGTCCTATTATACACATTGGACCTGCAGTATGAGTACCTGTTGTGATTATATAATCTGGATGAGTTTTTATATATAAAAATAGACTTTTAAAACAATTAAATAATAATTTAAATACATAAGTTATTGGATGAACTCTTGTTCCATATATTAAATATGATACTTTATTTTTATATTCATTTTTTAAATATAATGTTGATTTTGTTTTTTCTGTAATTATATAGTAATCATATTTTTTAAACATGGATTTTAATTGTAGTAATTCATTTAAATGTCCTCCACAACTAGATATAAATAAAACTCTTTTTTTCTTCATAAACATCAAATCTTTTTCTTTTTTATAAATATTTTTGTAACATAATATAAGAATATAATCATTATTCCTACATATATCCAATGAAGTATTGTTGCGGCAAGTCCATTTGAATATCTATCTATCATTGCATATACTGAATCTGGAAAATATTTATTAATTATGTTACTTACATCACTTAGTCTAATGTTATTTCCTATATAGTCTATTATTCTTAAAAACATATCTATAATAGCTATTAGAAATACAAATGATGAAAATCTTTTAAAAAACATTACAACTAAAATTATTAAAACAATTAATATTATTATATCAATATACATACTATCCCTCTTATTCTTTTATTTTTTTATTCTTCTATTTTAAAATCTTCTAATTCATTGTTATCTTTAACTAATTTTGTAATTGATTCTTCTGCTGTTTTTAATTTATCATTACATATTTTAGATAATTTCATTGCATTATTAAACTCTTCTATTGCTTGATCTAGTGGTACTTCTCCTGTTTCTAATTTTTTTACAATTATTTCTAAATCATTAAGTGCTTCTTCAAAAGATATTTTTGATGTGTCTATTTCTTTTCCATCTACTTTTATTTTTTCTTCTTCTTTTTTAGCCATAATATTCCTCCTATATTACTTTACTATTTATTGTTCCATCACTAAATTCTATTTCTATTGTATCACCTTTTTTAACTTTTTTAGAACTTGTAATAACTTTATTATTTAATTTTGTTAGTGTATAACCTCTTTTTATTGTTAATAGTGGAGATAAAGTTTCAAGTTTAGAAACAATTATTTCAAATTTGTTTATTTTATTGTCTATTAATTGAATTGGATTTGTTAATATATAACTTGATACAATAGAATTATATTTATTATTATTTATGTTTAATAAATTATTCATAGTATATTTTAATTTGTCAATTGTTGTATCATAAAATAATTCTTTTTTTTCATATATTGATATAGGATTTTTAAATATATAATTTGTAGTAATTTTATTTAGTTTCTCGTGATTTAAATTAATCATATTATTAATTACTTTATTTAATCTTATATCAATTTGATATAAATAATTTTGTACATCTTGCTTTTGTGGAACTGCCATTTCTGCTGCTCCAGTTGGGGTTGGTGCTCGTAAATCAGATACAAAATCAGATATTGTAAAATCTATTTCATGTCCTACTGCGCTAATTACCGGTATTCTACAATTATATATTTCTCTTGCGACTATTTCTTCATTAAATGGCCATAAATCTTCTATTGATCCTCCACCACGGCCTACAATTAATGTATCTAAATCAAATTGTTGCGCATGTTTTATTTGAGCTACTATTGTATCTTTTGCCATTTCTCCTTGTACTAATGCTGGAAATAAATATATTTCTGTTAATGGCCACCTTCTTTTTATTGTAGAAATTATATCACGGATGGCTGCACCTGTTGGTGCGGTTATTACTCCTACTCTTCTTGGTATTTTTGGAATTTGCTTTTTTATTTCTTGTCTAAATAATCCTTCTTGCTCTAATTTTTTCTTTAATTGTTCAAAAGCTACATATAATGCTCCAATACCATCTTCTTGCATTTCTTCAACATATATTTGATATTGACCGGTTGATTCAAACACTGATATTCTACCTGTTACAAGTACTTTCATTCCATCTTGTGGATTAAATAAAACATTTTTTGTATTAGATGAAAACATTATTGCATTTATTCTAGATGTTTCATCTTTTAATGTAAAATAGAAATGTCCTCTGGTATGTGCTTTAAAGTTCGATATTTCACCTTTTAGAAAAACAATATTTAAATTAGTATCATTATCTATTTTATATTTTATATATTTATTTAATTGTGTTACTGATATATATTTATTTATATCATTATTCATATTCCACCTTTATATTTTTTAATTCTTTAGTAATAAATTTACATGATTTAGATAATTCATCTGAATTTATTGCTTCATAATAATCAAAGAATTTATAACCATCACATTTATCTTTTTCACATATTGTAAATTCTCCCGAAATGTATTCTCCAATAAAAACTATAAATATCCAATTTATTTCTTCTTTCTTACAATGGTATATTCCTACTGGTTTAGATATTTTTATATTTATATTTTCTCCTGCTTCTTCTTTTAATTCTCTTATTATAGCATCTTTATATGATTCGTTTTTTTCTACTTTTCCACCTATATCTTCATATAATCCTTTTTCATCTCTTGCATTATTGCCTCTTTTTTGAAGCAATATTTGTTTATTTTGATCTGTTATATGTAATAGGACTGCATAATCTTGATTTTCATAATTATAGTTTTTTATTTCTTCATCAATATTTTCAGTATATTTAAAATCAAAATTTCCTCCATCTATATAGTCATTATATACATTATCTAATAAACCATTAATAAATGGTATAAAGTCATCATCACAATATAAATGTGCAATATCTAATATTTCATTAATTATTATTTTATGTGCTGTATTAGTATATAATAATTCATAAATACCCAGATATAATAATGCATTTGGTATATATCCAAATCTATCTAAGTTCCATGTTTTTTTTATATATTTATTTGCGACTTTTTTAATATGTTCTTCATTATTAATTATTGCAATGACTGTATTTTTTATTTCTTCATCACATTCTAATAATAATTCTTCTACTTTAAATTTTACATTTTCATCCATATTTCTGGATATAAAAACTTGATATAAATATTTTATAACACTTACTCTAAATTCTCTTCTAGTCATAATAATCACCACTTGTCTTATTGTAACATTTTAATTGTAATAAGTAAATAAAAGTTAATAATAGTATTATAAAATATTTTATAATAAATAGTTATATTTTACTTATATTCTCAAAAAAAAATAAATTTTAGTGGGTTCATATTTTTATTTTTTTTCTATAGATAATTTATTTATTTTTTTATAAAATAGTGTTATTATTAGAATAAGGAGGAGATGTATATGAAGAAATATATTGCAGAATTTCTAGGAACTATGTTACTTGTTGTAATTGGATGTGGTGTTGCGGTATATACTGAGGCTGATGTTGTAGCAACTTCACTTGCTTTTGGTCTTTCAATTGTTGCGATTGCATATTCATTTGGATGTATTAGTGGATGCCATATTAATCCAGCAGTATCTACAGGATTATTCTTAACTGGAAAAATGAAGAGTAAGGATTATGTTGGATACTTAGTTTCTCAGTTTTTGGGTGGATTTGCTGGTGCATTAATACTTGGTGCTTTGTATGGTAGTTTTTCAAGTCTAGGTGCAAATAGTGCAAATGGTAATATGATTGTAGCATTACTTGTTGAATGCATTTTAACTTTTGTTTTTGTATCATGCGTGTTATTTGTGACATCTGACAAGGACAATTCTAATATTGCTGGTCTTGTAATTGGACTTACTCTTGCTCTTGTACATTTACTTGGTCTAGGATTTACTGGAACAAGTGTTAATCCTGCAAGAAGTTTAGGTGTTGCGATATTACAAGGTGGAAGTGCATTAAAAGATGTTTGGATATTTATGGTTGCTCCTATTGCTGGTGCATTCCTTGCAGCATTCTTATATAACTTTATGACTAAAAAGAGATAAGTAAATATACATAATAAAAAGAAGCAATTTAATATTAAATTATTTTGCTTCTTTTTTTAGTTTTTCTTTTCTCTTCTTATCTAAGTAATCTTGTTTATTAATTAATTTTACTTTTTTTCCTATTCTTGTTACAAATTTTTTTTTAACACCTGGTTCTAAATTTGCTTTAATAACTTTCATAACGCACCTTCTTTCAGCAAATATATTATATCTTTAATTAGCTTATAAATCAATAATGTAAATAAAATTGATTTAATATTTTATTAATGTAATATTTTATTTAAATCAAAAAATCGTTCTATTTCAACGATTTATTAACAAAATGGTGGAGCATAGCGGGATCGAACCGCTGACCTCCACGGTGCAGGCGTGGCGCTCTCCCAGCTGAGCTAATGCCCCATTTGTTCTTAAAGAACAATATTATTGTAGCAAACATTTCTTCTTATGTCAATTATTATTTTTTACTTTTTAATAGTTTAGGTTTGTTACTATAGTTAAATAAATAATATAAAATTTGAGAATATATTATATTACTTATTAACATATTTTTAAACAAATTAATTGAATCATTTAATGTTATATTTGCTAAAATAAAAATATATATTATAGAAGAATATATTGTTATATAACATATTATAATAATTATTGTTAATATAATATTTTTTATAAAATTATTATTATAATATTTATTAAGAAAACATGTTATTAATCCTATTAATAGAAATATAAAGCAATTTATGTATATACTACTATATAATATATCATATATGATACCGGTCATAAAACATATTATTAAATATTGTACTAAATCTTTTTTATATTTAACTTGTACTATAAAAATACTTATTAATGTAAAAAATGTTGTATAAATAGATAAATTATAATTCATATATCCTAAGTAATTAGATATTATACCATCTAATATTATTGATAATAATATAATTATTATTGCCATACTACCTACCTACTACATATACATAATGTATATTATTAAAATTAACATTTGATTTTAAATATAATGTGCATGATAGTCCAAACCTATCTGTTTGTACCTTTTCTACTTTTCCAACAAATATTCCTGATGGAAAAGAATTTGATAAATTGCTTGTTTTTATTTCATCACCAACATTAGGACTACTTGCTTTTTCTATGTCACATACCTTTATTAATTTTTCTTTTTCATCATATCCACATAATACTCCATAATAATCTTTGTTGTTTGAATTTAGACTTACTAATATATTTATTTTTTTATCATTATTACTTATTAATTTAACTATACTTGTATTTTTATTAACTTTTTCTATTTTACCTATTAATCCATTATAATTAATTACTAAATTACCTTTTTTTATACCATCTTTACTTCCTTTATCAATTACAAGATTATTTAAAAAGAACTCTCTATTTCTACTTATTACTGTAGAGTATACTCTATTATAATCACTATAACTATCTTTTAATTCTAACATTTTTTTTAGTTCGTCTATATCTTCTTCTAAATCTTTTATTTTTGTACTGTTTAATAGTTTACTATCTTTATTATCTTTTGAAGCATATTCTATAGATTTATTTATACCTATATATATTAATCTTATAGCAAATGAAAAAATAAATATACTTATTATTACAATTATTATTATTATTATTTTTTTTATTTGCTTTTCATCTTCATTTTTATTTTTATATTTTTTATTTTTAGTCATACTATCACCATTATATATCTAATATTTCTTTATGTTCATTAAAACTATAATAATAATTATTAGAAACAATTATATGATCTACTACTGGTATTTGACAAATAGTACCTATTCTAATTAATGATTTTGTTATCATTATATCTGCATTTGATGGATTAACATCTCCTGTAGGATGATTATGCATACATATAATCGATGATGCACTTGATAAAAATGCTTCTTTAAATACTTCCCTTGGATGTATTGTACATTTATCAATTGTTCCAATATATAATATTTTTGTTTTAATAAGTTCTTGCTTTACATTAAAATATAAGCAGTAGAATTTTTCTTGTTTTAAATCATTAAATAAATATTTTGTATATTCATATATGTCTTTTGCTGTACTTAATCTTGTTAATTTAATATCATTTTTTAAAAATAGTCTTCTTCCAAGTTCTATAGAGCTTATTATATGACATGCTTTTGAAATTCCTATTCCATCAATATTTATTAGATCATTTGCGCTTATGTTTTTTAAATCATTTATTGAATATTTATCTAATATATCAGAAGATAAATTATAAACACTTCTTTTTTTGTTTCCACTATTTAATATAATAATCATTAATTCATATAATGATAAACTAGAGGGACCATATTTTAATAGTCTTTCTCTAGGTTTATCATCATAAATATTTCTTTTCAAAATAATCACCTCTATATATTATTAGTAATTATTTTGATTATTTTTAAATTTATTAATTATTTCTTACTTTAGCATTATATTTATTACATACACTATCTATTATTTTGTTGAATTTTTCCATTACTTCATCATCTGTTAGTGTTGTTTCTTGATTATTAAAATATAAAGAATATGCAATTTGCTTTTTATTTTCTTCTATTTTATCTCCATAATAAACATCAAACACTTCTATTTTAACTAAGTCTTTTCCACCATTTTTATTTATTACTTTTTCTACTTCAAATGAATTTATATCTTTATCTAAAATGAATGCAACATCTTTTTTTATAGATGGGTATTTAGGTGGCATTTTATATTTTAATGCTTTTGTAGATACTCTTAAATAGTTTGTATTAATTTCAAATACATAAATTTCATCTTTTGATAAGTTTGGATGTATTTTACCAACTATTCCTATTTTTTTATTATCTAAATAGATAGCTGATGAAATATATGGATGAAGATTATCTATTTTTTCTTCTTTAATATAATATCTATTATTAAATCCTAGATAATCTAATAGATTTTTTACTATTCCATTTATTATATAATAATCACATTTGATTGTATTTGACCAATTATTTGTAATATAATTTCCAGATATTAGACCTGCAACTTTAGTTGATTCATTATATTTATCGTCATATACTTTTGATATTTCATATATTAATATGTCATTTACTTGTCTTTTTTTATTATAATCATACACATTTAATAATGAAGGTAGAATGCTTGTTCTAAAAACACTTTTATCTATACTCATTGGACTAGGTAATTGTATTTTTGTCATTTCATCATAATTAAATAATTTTGACATATTAGGAGATATTAAACTATATGTTACAACTTGATTTAGTCCTAGACTTCTTAGTCTTTTGGATATATTTTTTCTTAATTTAACATCTTCTTTATATATACCACATCGAGTAGATACAATTGGAAGAGTTGATACTAAATTTTCATATCCATATAATCTTCCTATCTCTTCTGCAATATCATTTACACTTGCTTCAATATCTAATCTTCTTTCAGGTATTTCAACTATGAATTTACCAGATTTATATTTATAATCAAACATTAATCTTTTAAGTTCTTCTTTTATTGATGAATCATTTATTTCTATTCCTAATATATTATTTATATCTTGTCCTTTAAATTCAACTATTTTTTTTGTGTTTTTTATATTATCTATTACTAAATTTCCTTTTAATACTTTTGCATTTGCATACTTTTGTAATAATTGGCATGCTCTATCAAGTGCCATTTTAGTATATGATTTAGATAATCCTTTACTATATCTTATAGATGCTTCTGATTTTAAATTTAATCTATTTGATGTATTTCTAATTGATATAGGATCAAATATTGCTGCTTCTATTAAGATGTTTTTTGTATTTTCTGTAATTTCACTATTTAACCCACCCATTATACCTGCGATACATTGTGGAGTTTTTCCATCTGTTATTACAATATCATTTTCTAGAGTTCTATCTATTTCATCTAAAGTTGTAATTGTTTCATCTTCTTTTGATATTCTTACTTGAACGTTTTTATTCATTTTATCTGCATCAAAAAAATGAAGTGGTTGTCCGTATTCTAACATTACATAGTTTGATATATCAACAACATTATTTATACTTCTCATTCCAGCATGTTCTAATCTTTTTTTTATAAAATCTGGTGTTGGTCCTATCTTAATATCTTTAACCATTTTACAACTATAATATGGACACTTATCAGTTTCTACTTTTAAATTAAAATAATTTGACATATCTTCATCTATTTCTTTATAAGATACTTTTGGTAATTTAACTGGTCTATTTATTATAGTTCCTATTTCATATGCAAAACCTATATGACTATAGCAGTCATTATTTCTATGTTTATGTACATCTAGTTCAAATAAACTATCTTCTAAATTTAAATATTCTAATGGGTTTTTACCTATTGGTGCTGTTTTATCTAATTCACATATTCCTTTATTGTAATTTTCTTCTGTTTTTTCTTCTAATCCAAGTTCAAATAATGCACAAATCATACCATTTGATTCAATACCTCGAATTTTACTTTTTTTAATTTCAAAATTACCTGGTAGGATTGCCCCATCTAAAGCAACAATTACTTTTAATCCATTTTTTACATTTGGAGCTCCACAAACTATTTGAAGATTTTTATCTCCAATATCTACTTGACATATATGCAAATGATCACTATCTGGATGATCTTTTACTTCTTTTATTTGTCCAATTACTAGATTATCTATATGATTTGAAATAACATTTTCAACATTTATTCCAGCACTTGTTACTCTTCTTGCAAGTTCTTTTGGATTAATATCAGAAATATCAACATATTCTCCTGTCCATTCTAAACTTATCATGATTATTCCTCCACTCTATCAAAATCTTTTAGACTTCTTAAGTCTGTATTATAAAAAGTTCTAATATCAGAAATATTATATTTTAGCATTGCGACTCTTTCTGCACCAAATCCAAATGCAAAGCCACTCCAAACTTTTGGATCATATCCACTCATTTCTAATACATGAGGATTTACAACTCCTGCTCCAGCAATAGTTAACCAGCCTGAATGTTTGCATAAACTACATCCTTTTCCACCACATGAAAAACAAGATACATCAACTTCTACTGATGGTTCTGTAAATGGATAATAACTTGGTCTAAATCTAGTTTGTGTTTTTTCACCAAATATTTTTTTCATAATAACATCCATTGTTCCTTTTAAATCTGATAATGATATATTTTTATCTACAATTAGTCCTTCTATTTGCATAAATTGATGTGAGTGAGTCGCATCATCATCGTCTCTTCTATATGTTTTTCCAGGACATATTATTCTAATTGGAACATGTCCTTCTCCTTCTAACATACATCTTACTTGTACTGGTGATGTTTGACTTCTTAAAAGAAGAGTATCTCCATCAATATAGAATGTGTCTTGAGCATCTCTTGCGGGATGTCCTTTTGGTATGTTTAACATTTCAAAATTATATTTATCTAGTTCTATTTCTGGTCCATCTACTACATCATATCCCATAGAAATGAATAATTCTTCTATCTCTTCAATTGTTTTTTCTAATATACTTGGAGCTCCTGTTGGAATATTATAGTTTGATAAAGTAATATCAACTTTTTCTTTTTCAAGTTTAGTATTTAATATTTCTTGTAAATAATATTCATTTTTTTCATCATAAAAAGTATTAAATTTTGTTTTTAATTCATTAACTAATTTACCAAATTCTGCTTTTTTATCTAGCTCTATATCTTTTATTTTACTATTTAATTGAGTTATTAATCCCTTTTTAGACATATATTTATTTTTTAATTCTTCTAATTTATCTTTATTATTTACTTCTTTAATATCTTTATCTAATTCTTGTTCAATTTTTTTAATATCATCCATAATTTACCTCCTAATAAAAAAACTATAAAATAAGGACACATTAATGTGCTATACCACCTTAATTTATAGTAATAATCTTGTTAACGCCAAGTTACGTCAAATATTGTAAGCTGAATTCGATTATCTATTTTTATCTAATTTCCACCATCATAGATTCTCTTTTAAAACATTAATAATCTACTACTTCTTAGTCATCACATTTGTTAGATTTATTATATCATTTTATTATAAAAAGTAAAGATTATTTTTTTTAAAATGTTCCATTTATTTTAGATAAATCTGATCCATTTAAATCTTCCATTTTCCATTCATCTTTATTTTTATAGAATGAAAATTCAATACTATAAGTTACTTTTTCACTGCATTTATCTAATTGTTCTAATTTGTAATCTATTTCATTTCCTTTAAATTCATCATTATGTGAAATTATATATGAGTTAGCTTTTTCATAGCAACTATTTAAATCAACTACTTCTATTTTTGTTTTTACTGTTGCGGTTACTTCTTCTATTTTCTTTGATACTATAGTATATTCTAGTTCTCTATATTGAAATTTCATTATGTTTTTATATTTTTCTAATTGATCTTTACTTAGTTTATCATCAAATGGATATTTTATTTTATTAATAACTTTCTTTGATAATAATGTATAATCTTTATAATAATTATTAGTAAGACTAATAGGAGTTTTCTTATTATTTGTCGCTATACTTTTTATAAACATACCAATTATTAAGATAACAATTAAGACTATAATCATAATAAATATGATAATTTTATTATTTGTTTTATCTCTTTCCTTTTTATTTTTAAATAACTTCATAATAATCAACTCCTATTCTTTAATGTCCTTATCATCTTAAACCAAATAAATAATGATGTTATGATAGAGAATAATATTCCTGCAAATATATATAGACTATCTATAGTTAATATATCTGTAAATATAGATTCATTCATATATATATTTACTAAATCTATATTAGATAATATTTTATCATTTTCACTTATTAGTTTTTCTGATTCTTGTTTATTTATAATAACTCCTTCTTGTATATCGTCTTCTTTATAACTATTATCTTTATTAATTATATCACTTTCATTGAAAATTTTATAATCCTTTAATGTACTATCATAATAAACTATATAATTATCGCCTTTAATAGATTTTTTGTCTAATTCTACTTTATTTATATATTTATTATTATTGCCAGATACTATAGGTTTCTTTTCAAGTGTTTCAACTAAATTTTGTGTTTTATTATAGTTTTCAAATGACTCTTTTGAGAAAGGAGTTATTGAAGATGTTTCTGTAGTATCTTTAATATAATCAACTATATTTACTTTTTTGGATGCTATAGTTTCATTTATTATCTTACCTGTTGTATAATTAAATACTACTGCTCTACCATTCTTGTAAAGTATAATTGCTATATTACTATTTGAATTAATATTATTAGACATATTAACTATATTTTTATTAGATATGTTTTTAGGGAATACTATTTTATTTTTAATATTATAAATTATTCCATCTAAACCTAATACTGTTTCAAATTCTCTATTTGAATAATTATCTATTATTATGCTATCTCTTTTTATTTTTAATTCTGAATCAATTATCTTTAATTTTCCATTTTTAACTATCATCATATAATCATAGTATGCATCACCACTATCATTTGAAACAATTGAATAATCATAGAATGTTTTTATAATACTATCATTATATTTAAATTCATATAAAGGTTTAGTTGATACTAGTTTAATATCAAATTTATTATTTGAACTTATAATTTTTCCTGTTTCCATATTATAAACATCTAAATTATCTAATAATGCTTTGTTTTCATATAGATTTATAACTTTATTATCTGTTGTTTTTATATTACCTTTTAATTTATCTTTGTATATATATGCATATATTTTATTATATACAGATAATTCATTAATTAAATCTTCTGGTTTATATGTCATTTCTTTTGTATTAATTCCATCACTTATAACTATTTTAATATTGTTTTTAAAATTATAATCAAAACTATATGTTCTATTTAATATATTTGTTTCTATTTTCTTTATTCCATCTTGATATATTTCCAAATATGCATATTCATCTGTTTTATCAAAGTCAATGTTTATTGTATGGATATCTGATGGATAAATGTTATAATTTGGTAATTCTACTAATTCGTTTGTATATGTACGTTTTAGTTTTGCTCCATATATACCATATGTTACTGATGTTCCTGTTGGTAATGGAATGGATAATTGATTTTCTTCTATTGGTTTTATTCTTGGAAAATGATTTGTTGATAGTAAAGAAAAATCCCAATATGTTGTTGTCATAGTTCTTGATGTATAAAATGATTGTGTTTTTAAATTTTCCAATGTAATAATGTTTGCTGCTGGAATTGGATAATCATTGGATATATATGTTGATACATATCGTTCATTATATTTATTATATTGATATATATACATTCTTGGTACGCTATTACTAAATATATCATCAAATCCACTTACAATTCCTATTCTTGAATTTTCTGCTGTAGATTTAAAATTTCCAACTATTATATTATTATAGAAAAATTTATCTGTTAATTGTTCTGGTGCATATCCTGTAAATCCTCCAACAAAATTATTACCTGTAACTTCACAATTTGCAATAATTGTTCCATATGCAATAGAAGATAAGGATGAGTTTGTATCATCTACTTTTTCTGTGAATCCTGCTGCTCCACCTACATAATTAGTACCACTAACTTTTGCATTAACTATGTTGTGATATAGTCTATATGTTACACCATAACCAACTATTCCTCCAGTTCTTTCTTGTCCTATAACTTCAACATTGTTTGCATATGCATAATATGAAATACCATCCGTAAGATATCCATACAAACCACCGGTTCCCATACCTTGGTTTTCAACCTTTACATTTGTGATTCCAACATAAGAATATGAATATCCTCTAGCACCTGTCATTCCACCAACATATATTTTATCTACACCATATTGATGAACTTCTGCATCTTTTAAATATGCGTATTTTACATCATATGTCCATCCAAATAAACCTCCTACTCGATTATTACTTTCAGCAAAAACATGAACATCATTTGCATTAATATTTGTTGCATATCTAATTGAGTTCCTTCCTGCAAAGCCTCCAATATATTCGCCGCCAGCTAGTCCATGTACTGTCGAATGTGTTAATGTTGAATAGTTTGCTCCACCATATCCAAATCCACCTCCAACATCGGTTTGTCCTGTTACATCTACATTTGTGATTGTATAATTAAAGTCAACTGCAGGATATGAATAATCTTTACTTCCAATAACTCCTCCAATATATCTTGTAGTTCCATAAATATTCATATTATTAGCTGTAATATTTGCAGTTGAATAGTTAAGAGAGTGTGCAATAAATCCTGCTACATAACTAACTCCTTTCATTTCACAATTATCTAAGTTTATGTTTGTTATATTTGCTCCTCTATTTCTACCTATTATAGAAACATAACTTGCTTTTGGTGCAATAATTTTTATATTTGTAAAATTTACGTTGTCTATTTCTGCAAAATTTATTTTGATTATATTTTGATAATTACCACCTGCTGTGGATGTAATTTCTATATTATCAAAGGTTACATTTGACATATAAGTAGTAAGTACATTTATAAGTGCATAATTACTAGTATTATTTGTAAGCTTAATGCCGGATATTGTATATCCATTATCTTGACCTTCAAGTCTTGAAAATTTTACATTATTATTAATTGTTGTTTTATCACTAAAATCAATGTCATTAGTAAGTTTGTAATTTTCAGGGAATTCTTGACTTACTCCTTGCCAATCCTGATAACTTGATAATGTTTTATAAAATTGAAGATTAATTTTTATTGTTTTATTATATAATTTTTCTTTTCCATTTGCATCTTTATAATAAACACCTGTTAATGAATATGAATCTAGTGCTCTATCGGTTGTTCCATCTGTATCTGTTCCAGAATCTAAAACACCTACTTTTACACTTACATATGTTTGACCATCACTTGTTGAAATAGAACGTGTATTAATTATAGATATATAATCAAATTTAATTCTTGTCACTTCTAAATTATCTGGGTTATCTAACCATAATATGATATCTGCTGTATTATCTGCTGCAGGTGTACTTATTTCACTATTAATAATATCAAATATTTCTTTTTCCAGTTTATTATCTACTTGATTTGGTAATAATTCTCCAGTGTCATTATTTTTTAATTTAGGTAGTATTTTTGTTTGCAGTTTAGAATAGTCAAAATTGTCTTGGAATTGTATTAGGTCATGATATGTTTCTAAAGTAAATATATCTTCCTCTGATATGATTAAATCACTTGTTGCATTACCTACTACATAACCATAATATTTTTGTTTATCCCAAGCATATGTATTTGCTGGATTTGTTAAGGCATTTCCAACTGTTCTATGAATATTTTCGCCTGAATATGTTGAGTATATTGAACCTAAAACTAATGTATTTGATATATTTTCATTAGTAGATAATCCTACAATACCTCCTACATAATCTAATTGAGTTGATATATCAACTTTGCTCCATGCTTTAGATATTGTACATGATGAGTAACCTACAATTCCACCTGTATATGAAGAGTTGGATTCTATTTTACCTGTTGAATAAACATTTTCAATATTTCCATCTGCCATTTGTCCTACTATTCCACCTAATCCATATGTTGAAATTGAATCAGTTATACTTATATCAACATCTTGGCTAAA
>CADCRC010000022.1 GCA_902803795.1 uncultured Erysipelotrichaceae bacterium
AGATTCAAATAGTTTTGATGTTTATGACAATGATCATACTCCGTTAACTTGGAATGGTTCAAATGATTTGAAAATTTTCAGCAATTCTGCATATACTATGGATGGAAAAATTTCTCCTGAAAGTTCTAATGTATATCAATTTATGATAAGAAATACAACAGCTTATAAATTAAAATATAAAATTGATTTTATTGAAACTAATGATTACCATATTAATATGAAATATAAATTAAAAAAGAATGATACGTATATTATTGATCATTATGTAAGTGCTAATGAATTAGATATTGATAATTTGATTATTGATGTTAATAAAAAAGATACTTATTATTTAGAATGGAAGTGGATTAGTAGTGATAATGATAATAGTATTGGTGCAAATCCAGAAGCTAAATATGGTATTAGAATAGAAGTAGAGGCCGAAGCTGTAAATGGTTAAATTATATAAGTTTATTGTTAATGTTGTGTTTGTAATAATTATTGCTTTTTTACTTTGTTACTTGTTGCTTAGAATTACTGATAAAATTGAAATATATAAAGTAAAAACAGGATCAATGGAAGAGAAAATTCATGTTGGTGATTACATTTTAATTTATCGAAAAGATAATTATAATGTTGGTGATATTGTTACTTATACAAGTAATGATGGTTTTATTACGCATCGTATAATTAGAAAAGAAAATGGTAAGATTATTACTAAAGGTGATGCTAATAATACTGAAGATAAAGAAATTTTAGAAAGTACAATTGTAGGAAAAGTTATTTTATCTGGAGGAATACTGAATATTATTATTAATTATAAATATGTTTTTATTTGTTTTCTGTTATCATTATATTTGTTTAGTTGTTATTTTGATAGTAGAAATGATTTAAATCAAAATGAAGATGATACAAATAAAATAATAGAAGAAGATAGTATAGATGATAAAATATCTGGTAATGATAATATTGAAGTACATAAATTAGAAAATGAAGATATAGAAGAAGTTAAAAATGAGTTTAAAGAAAATAGTATAGATATCAAATTTAAATCTAAAAAAAAGAAAAAATCTAAAATGAAAACAAATGAATTAAATAAAACTGAAATTGAAAATAATTAGAAAAGGAAAAGTGAGAATATGGAAAATAAATTAAAACTAATTGTATTATTATTTATATTTGGTCTTTTTCTAATGCGTTCAAGTTTTGCTTTATTTCGTAATAGTCTTGCTATTGATCATGCAACAGATTTGGCTGAATGGGATGTTACATTAGAACAAGATGGTATTAATAATAGTTTAACTGTTATTCCAGGATTAGAAAGTAGTACTTATACATTAAATGTTAAAAGTTTATCAGAAGTTGATATAAAATATACAGTTAATATTACTAATTTACCATCTGGTATTGAGGCTTCGATAAATGGAGTTGACTTTTATCCAGAAGTAAATGGTGTAATAACATTTCCTAATGAATTTACAATTTTATTTAGTTCACTTACTAAAATTAATACTCATACTTTAACTTTTAGAGGAACAAATAATTCTACTTATGTCAATAATCAAACAGTTTCTGTTAATGTTGAAGCAGTTCAAGTAGTTTCTAGTTAATAGTAATATATAGATATAAAAAATATAGAAAAGAGGTGTAATATGAGAATTAGAAGTAATATATTAAAACTTATAATTTTAGTTTTAATTCTCTTTTCATGTCCTTTATTGTTTAATATAAAAGATTCTTTTGGAATATATAAATCTACTTTAAGTACTCCTATAAGCTTAACTGTTATGGATCCTTCTACTAGTTTTCCAATTACGTTAAATTTAAATGATGGTACAGGTAATTCAATTACAATATATAGAAGTTATGGTCAGGAATTAGGTAGTGTTACATCACCAACTAGAACAAATTATAATTTTTTAGGTTGGTATGATGGAACTAGTTCTAGTGCTAATCGAATTTATTCAGATGAAATTATAACTGGCCCTGCTACTTATTATGCAAAATGGCAGCAAATAGTTTGTAAAAAAGTTACAAGTGCACATAATTTACATACTGAAACTTGTGCAAGTGGTGGATGTCGAGTATCTCCTATAAGTCTTCCTGTTAATTCGACGATTACTTATGGTACTATTTATGGTCCTAATAGTCCAATTGCAGGTGATGCATATGATTGTGATGTTAATAATGATGGTACATATGATGCTACAACACAGTATGGAAAATTTACAGAAAGATTTTACTTTTTAAGACAGATAAATAATGGTAATGATGAACCGACAGGTGCTTTGGTTTATTATACAAGTGTTGATTCAACAGGTCCTATTGATTCTCAACATGCTGATGGTGGTGGTGGTTCAGCTGCTTATGATCTTGCTTTAGATTGGTTACCTACAACAACTTCTACAAATGTTTCTTGGACTAATCCAAGTCTTATCGATTTTGATTCTGGTAATGGTAAAATATCTAGACTTCTTAATTTTGCTGATTTATCTGCAGTATGTGGTACGATATCTGGAAATGTTTCTACTTCTTATTTTGCTAATTGTGGTAAATGGTTTTTAGTAGAAAATTCGAGATTTCAGTCAGCTGATCTTGGTCGTGCTGGAATATGGTTAGAACCTGTTGATACTCATCATTATCGTATTCATACGCAATCGATGGGGATTCTTTCAGTTGAAAGTAGCAGTGTTAATACAATTCGACCTGTTATTGAAATTCCTTTAAGTGCATTTGAAGGATACAAAAATGTTGATAAACATACAATTACTTTTAATACTCATGGTGGTACGCCACAAATTGAGTCTAGAAGAATATATACAGGTGATCCTATCGGAACAATTGGTAGTGTAACAAAAGAACATTTCACATTTGATGGGTGGTATGCTAATTATTCTAATGGTCAATATTCAAATCCTGTTAATGCTGGAACTATTGTTGAAGGTGATATGACATTACATGCTAAATGGGCACCTGTTCCTACAAATACAGTTACATTTGATGCAAATGGTGGAACAATTAATGGAGAAAGTACATTTGATTTAATAGTTGATACAGGAGATACAATAGATCCAAATGATATTCCTGAAGCTCAATATTCAGATTATTCATTTGATGACTGGTATTATGATGATGAACTTACTGAACCATTTGATATTGATGAGCCAATAACAGATGATATAATTTTATATGCTGGATGGATAATGGGAAATCCGGTTGCTAGAGTAAATGGAATTGGATATGATACTTTAGCTGAAGCAATAGATGCTGTTCCAACTGGTAAAGTAAAAACAAGAGTAACAATTCTTAAAGATATTACATTATCTGAAAATGTTACAATTCCTAATACAAAATATGTTGAACTTGATGGTGGAAGTTATACTATAAGTGGAGATGTTGCAAATTTAATTACAAATAATGGAAATTTAGATATTATAAGTGGAACTTATACTACTCCTAGTAGGACTGTTGCTGCTACTTTAATAACAAATACAAGTGGTGCAATATTAAATATTTCAGGTGGAACTTTAACTAATCCTTCAAATAGTGGTACTCTTGAATTTTTGACTGTATTTAATAATGGTGGAACTCTTAATATTTCTGGTGGTGTTTTAAATAGTTATGGTCAAAGTGCTTCAATTAATAATAAAGTAAATGGTATAATAAATGTTTCAGGTGGTGAAATTATTGCTCATAATTCCTCTAAAGGACAGGCAATATATATGGAAAATGGAACAGTTAATATAAGTGGTAGTGCTTATTTAGAAAATGTTTCTGGTACTGGTGATTCTAGAGCTTGTGTAGATAATAATGGTGGTACTCTTAATATTACTGGTGGTACTATTGTTTCTAAAGGTTATTGTGCTGTTATTGCTAGAAAAGGTGGAGCTACAACACAAATTGGTACAGATGATGATATTATTGATATATCTACTCCTGTATTACGTGGAAAAAATTATGCTCTTAATAAAACAGCAAATACTGCAATAATTAAAGTTTATGATGGTATATTTGAATCGCTTGATCAAAATATAGCTATTAGTACAACAAGTGTTACTAAACCATCAAATATTGATTTCAAAACAGATGGATCAGTTATGGTTGATGGCGTAAGTTATCATGCTGCATATTTACTTGCTCCAAGTATTACAATTAATTTCTATGAAGAAAGTGGTGGAACACCAATTGCTGTTGTTGTTGATAATGGTAGTTCATTTGGTAATGATTTACCAACACCAAGTCCAAAACAGGGTTATTTATTTGCTGGATGGTTTATTGATGGTGATCCATTAAAACCAGTTACAAGTAATACAGTAGTAAATGGACCATTTACAGTATATGCTAAATGGGTACAAAGTGTTAGTGATGCAACTATGGATTCATCAATGAGTATTCAGATAAATACTACTGATAAGATTGAATTTGAAGAAGATGATATAGAAGATGTTACTTATGTATCAAGTGATACTAGTGTAGCAACAGTAGATAGTGATGGTACAGTACATGCTGTTGGTGTTGGAACAGCAACAATTACTATTACTGGTAGTTTATCAGGTGCTACAAGAACTGTAGCTATAACTGTAACTCAAATAATGAGAACTGTAAAATTCTATGATTCTGATTATGATCCAAATGATTTAGAGCATTCTACATTATTAGATACAGTACAAGTTGTATCTGGAAGTTCAATTGGTGTTAATATGCCAGTAACGCCAACTAATGCAAATTATGTATTTAATGCATGGTATATAAATGGAAATAATGTAACACCATTTACAAATGAAACTATAGTAACAGGAGATTTAGTTGTAGTTGCTAATTGGAAAGAAAAAGTTAGTTATGCGACATTAACTACAACTCCTAGTCCATTTGTGCTTTTAGTTGGAAATACCGGAGAAATTACTTTAACTGCGAGAAATCAGGGGGATGTGGTTGAAGATTGTACATTTACATCTAATAATACAAATTATGCAACTGTTAATAGTACAACTGGAGTTGTTACTGGAGCAGGTATTG
Source organism: uncultured Erysipelotrichaceae bacterium (assembly GCA_902803795.1). GTDB lineage: Bacteria > Bacillota_I > Bacilli_A > RF39 > UBA660 > RUG14903. The sequence continues at coordinate 4,996 of CADCRC010000022.1, forward strand.
GTGATACATATATTACAGTTACTGGTAGTTTATCTGGAGCAACTGTTCAAGTTCCAGTATCTGTTGATGTACTAAAGTATACAGTTACTTTTAAAGATGGTAATAGTGTTATTAAAACAGTTCAGGTAGAACCTGGTTTGACTGTTGGAGCTGAAATGCCTGCTAATCAATCAAAAACAAATTATATATTTAATGGTTGGGTATACGATAATGGTAATACTTTAACTCCATTTACATCAGCAACTGAGGTTTATGGAAATTTAGATGTTTTAGTTAGTTGGAAGGAACAAATAAATATTGCAACACTTCCAGATGATCCTTTAAATATAATGATTGGTACAACAGAACAAGTTCTTGTTACAGCAACTGGTAATAGTGGATTAGTTGAAGATTATACGCTTACATCTAGTAATACCAATATTCTAGAAGTAGATGGAAAATCAATAACTGCTTCTTCTACTGGAAGTGTTACTTTAACTATTACTGGTGTAGAATCACATGAAACTGAAACAATAACTGTTAATGTTATTAATTATTATAGTGTTACATTTGATCCGGATAATGGTGATACTCCAACTGTAATGCATGTTGAAGTTGATTCTTCAATTGATGATTCAGGAGAGACAATACCAACAGATCCTACAAAAACTGATTATGTTTTTGATAACTGGTATTTATATGATGAAGCTAATGATACATTAACTACAACTCGTTTAGATACATCGACAATTATTACTGATGATATAACTTATAAAGCTAATTGGGTTTCAAATACATATTATGTTGCTGTTTATGGCACTAATACTACTTATCATACAACTCTTCAAGCAGCATTTAATGCAGTATCAACAACTGGAGTAGCAACAGAAGTAAAAATATTACAAAATATAGTTAATCCATCAGGTCAATCTAAAATATCAGGTGGTCGTAGTGTTATCTTAAATGGTGGTAGTCATTCAGTTACTTGTGGTAATTCTACAACTAAACAAATGATATTTAATGAAGGTGGAACTTTAAGAGTAGTAAGTGGAACATATAGCTGTGGAAAGAGTACATTGGCAACTTTAGAAAATAATGCAAGTTGTAATTTATATATAGATGGTGGATTAATTGAAAATACTAATGATCGTTCTGCTATTTATAATAATGGTAATGTGGAAATTACAGGTGGAACATTAACATCAGTTGCTACTGAACGTGGTGTTGTTCAAAATGCTGGCGCAGCTTCTTCAATTACTATGTCTGGAGGAACGGTTAACCAATTAGCTTCATCATCAATGGGAGCTTTAGAAAATGGTAAATCTGGTTCTAGAATAACTATTACTGGCGGAACAGTTACATCTGTTGGTAATGCTATTCGTAATATAGCAGGTGCAACTTTAACTGTTGGTACTGAGAATGGTACATATGATGTTACTTCACCAGTAATTCAAGGTGATTTGAATGGTATTACATCGGTTGTTAATTATTCAATATATGATGGTATTATTAAAGGTAAATCAGGTAATCAAGCTGTTAATGATTTTACTAAGATTACTGGAACTGAAACGGGCACAACTAGAATAACTGGAACTGATGATAATTATTATACGTTGTATTATGAGATACCAGATTTAAAATATCATATTATTTTTAATGCAAATAATGGTGTAGTATCACCTACATATAAAGAATTTGATCTTAATAGTCCTATTACTGTAAGTGACTTGCCAACACCAACAAGAGAAAATCATATTTTTGATGGATGGTATACTGATAGTGGTTTACAGACTCCATTTGCAACGTTTACTCCAACAGTTGCTGCATCAACAACTTATTATGCTAAATGGACATTTAATTCTTCATTTACACCAGTTAGTCATAATATTTTAAGTAATGCTATGCAAGATTATTTTACAAATGTTAGTTCGTGGGTTGCAACCGATGCAACAGATCCATCAAATGAACCTCCAGGAACGGTTGCACCACAAACTAAAGCTGATTATGATAATGGACATCATTTATTTAAAAGTAGTATAGATAATGTGTTTACATCAAATGGATGTTCTCCATGTGGACAAGATAATGCTTGTGGTAGTCCGCAAGCAGGAACCTTCTGCGATCAACCTAATGGATATGATACAGGTTTATCGGAGGATTTGAATGTTTATTTATATGAAAATGGAGTAAAAAGCCAAAATGTTGTTTCATATATTACTTCTACAGGTGGTATAATTTACAATATGATTCCTGGTGTAACTTATCTTTGGGAATCATCAACTGATAATACAAAATATGGTGTTGTTACAGCAACCGGTAGTAGAAGAACTTTAAAAACTTCAGTTCGTAATCTTCGTGATTTAGGTGGACTTTCTGCTAGTAATTCTGATATATCAGGTACAATTGATTATGGTAGATTATATCGTGGTGCTCAAATTTCTACAGCTCAAGGAGTTACTGATTTAACTAAATTAGGAGTAACTCGTGAGGTTGATTTAAGAGGTAATGGTGATGGGGTTCAGACATATAAATTGCCTAATTATGATACTGGTACTAGTAGTAGTTATAATGATATAATAATAACAAATTATATAGTTAATCCTGTTCCAACTACTTTCATATTATCAGATCAAAATTTGCCTAATTATCGTGCTGTTAAATCAGCTATGAGGTCAATTATGGAAAAAGTAGTATTTAATCATGATAATATTTATTTCCATTGTACAATTGGAACAGATAGAACAGGAACAATTGCTTATTTCTTAGAAGGATTATTAGGTGTTTCTGAAGAAGATCGTTTAAGAGATTATGAAATGACTTACTTCTTTGGTCTTACAAATCGTACACGTTTCCATGATACTTCTAATTGGTCTAATACAGCTCCTAGATTCTATTCAATGTATAGATCTTATCCTACAAATGCTGATATTTATAATTACTATACGTTTGAATCTCATGTACCAGATCCAAATGATCCAAATGATTTGACTGATGATGAGTTATTAAGAAGATTTAGATTAGAACTTATTCATTAAAATAAATAAAGGATTGTTTATGAAGTGAACAATCCTTTATTATGTAATAAACTTGTTTTATGATAAAACAAGTTTTATTTATTTTTTATAGTTTAATTTATTTTAGAAAATTTGTTATCTTTACCTGTATTATCTTTAATAATTAAAGTATTTCCTTTAAATTTATATTCATATGTATTAGATTCTTTATTTCCTTTATAAAGAATAATTAATTCTTTTCCTTTAATTTCATAAGTACAATCGAGTCTAGCCACTATCATTTCATATGAACATGTTTTATCTTTATTAAAAATATAATAGTATTCATTTTTTACATCTATTGCTTTCCATTTACCTATAATATTTTTTTTATCTCCTGAAGTTGATTTTAATCCAGTAGTTAATATTAATCCTATTATTAATATTAATAGAATAAATAGTATTCCTAAATATTTTTTTTTCATATTTCCTCCTATGAATATTATATAATAAATAAAAAAAAATATATATATTATTTTATAAATATGTTATACTCAATTTAGAATAGTATGTTTTAAAGTAGGATTTGATTGTAGTGAATAATTATTTGAAAGTATTGTTTATTTTTTTATTATCATTTATATTTGTTTCAAATGTATATGCTGCTGAGAATGTATCAATTGAATCGATAACATTAGATTCAAAATCAGATAATGCTGAAGAAATAAATGATGCATCATATGAAGCGTTATCTATAAAATTTAATATTAAATTTTATGAAGTTGACGATTATGTTAAATATAAGATAATTATTAATAATTCAACTAATATGGATTATGAAATGTCTGAAAACAAGAGTAATAGTGAATATATTAAATATGAATATAGTTATGATGACGAAAATACAATAATAGAAAAGAATAAAAAAAGTATTATTTATATTACTATAAAGTATAATAAAGGAGTATCCAAAGAATTATTTATGGATGGAACATTTACTGAAACAAATTTTTTAGTAATTGATTTTGGTAATGAAACCATTGATAAGTTAAATAATCCTAGTACAAGTTATAGTTTGATAATTATTATTTTTGTATTATTAATTCTAATTAGTATATCTTTGATATTATATAAAACAACAAAAAAGAAAAAAATTATTTGTTTATTTGTTATCAGTATTATGTTATTACCTATATGTATCTATGCTTTAGAAAAATTGCAAATAAAAATTGAAAGTAAAATTGAAATAAAAAAAGATTACTTAATTGAGTATAATTTAGATGGAGGCAATGCATCTAATCCTACAAGTTATAGTATTGATAGTGATGATATAGTTTTAAATATACCAACAAAAGATGGATATGTTTTCTTGGGTTGGTCTAGTTATGATAGTAATATTATTACAAAAAATGTAACAATTTTTAAAGGTAGTAAGGGAAATAAATTTTTTACTGCACATTGGAAACCTACTGTAGCAACTCAATTGAGTGATTCTAATGAATTAGTAAGTGTTGATGCAAATGTTAAAATTTTTCGTGGTGCAGATCCAAATAATTATGTTAAATTTAATAATGAAATATGGAGAGTTGTAGGAATTTATAATAATAGTATTAAAATTATTAGAAATGATTCTTATGGTAATTATTCTTTTGATAGTAATACTGGAAATCAATATTGGCTTGATAGTACTATAATGCCTTATTTAAATAATGATTATTATAATAGTTTAAGTTCTGATGCAAAAGAATTAATAGATAGTAATGGTACTTGGTATATTGGCGATACTTTAAATTCTGATAATGCTGTAACTTCTTATTCTAATTCAAAAACTAGAACATGGAATGGTAAGGTAGGACTTGTTTCAACTTATGAATTTTTATATGCTGGTCCTAATGATTCTTGTTATAGTATAGGTGGAAATGAATATTATAATTGTGGAAATTCTCAAGTTAATTGGATTATTCAAAATATGCAAATGGACAGTTGGACATTATCTCCATATACATATTCAAATGGAAGAGGAGTACCGCTTAGTATTTCTCCAAGTGGTTATGTTAGTTCTGGTAGTGGTGGATATGCTTTTATGTTGATTTATCCATGTGTTTTTATAAAATATGATTCAGTTATTGATAGTGGAAGTGGTATAATTTCTGATCCATATATTTTAAGTTAATTTCTATCTATTATTAATAAACAACTTAATTTATTTTTTTATCTATAGTTGTTATAAGTTAATACTTTGTAAATAACAAATATAATTAATTATTTTTTACATAATTTAAAAGAAAATATAGTTTATCTTTTAATTATTAAAAATAAAATAAAATTTTAGTATAAGATTAATAGTTTTATTAGTTTTTAACTATTATTAATATTTTTAAAATATATAGTTACTATTTAGTTATGGTAACTATTTTTTAAAAAAAGAAACAAATGTAATGATATGAAACCTAAATATTAAAAATGATAGTTAAGTATCAAATGATGTAGTATTATAAAAAAATAGTTAAAATAAAACTTATATATTTTGTAGTAATGGGAGATTATATTATTAGTATTAGAAAAATGTATTATTATATTAAAAAGAAAAAATTACTGAATAATAAAATATAATAATGGAATTAACTCTTTAAAAAAAGTCTTTTATTATGTAAAGTGTTTGTATTTTATTAATTGTATGTTTTATTATTAATTGTATTTATATTATAATTGTATGTGATTTAAGATATTAAATTTCTTTATTTTGGAGGTCATTTATGGATAAAAGGTATTATGCTAAAAAAATAGATGAAATATATAAAGAATTAGATTCTAGTTCTAATGGCTTATTTAGTAGTAGTGTAAAAAAAAGGGTTGCTAAATATGGATTAAATGAATTACCTAAGAAGAAAAAAGATAGTATTATTAAAATATTTTTTATGGAGATGTTAGATCCAATTATTTTACTTTTAATTGTTGCTATAGTTGCATCTATAATTGTAGGTGAGATTATTGATGCGGGTGCTATTTTTTTGATTATATTACTTGATTTAATAATGGCTACTTATCAAGAAAATAAATCTAATAAGATTATTGAAGCATTGTCTAATTTAGTTAAAGATAAAGTTAAAGTTTTAAGAGATGGTAAAAAAATTGAGGTAGATTCTGTTGATGTTACTATTGGTGATATTGTTTTACTTGAATCAGGTGATAAAATATCTTGTGATATGAGAATAATTGAAGCATATAATTTTACTGTTGATGAATCTACTTTAACTGGTGAATCTTCTTCTGTTATTAAGAATGCTAAATGCTTAGAAGATGTAAAAATTGATATTAATGAACAATCTAATATGGTTTTTGGTGGATGTAATGTTGTAACAGGTCGTGCAAAGGCTATAGTTGTTGGTGTTGGAATTGATACTCAAATTGGAAAGATTGCAAATAGTTTAAATGAAACAGTTGATGAAAAATCACCTTTAGCTATTAGAATTGATAAATTTTCTAAACAAATATCTATGCTTATTATTATTATATCTCTTATTATTGCTGGTATACTTGCAGTTAAAGGATTAAAATTTAATGATATATTAATTTCTATTATTGCTTTATCTGTTTCTGCTATGCCTGAAGGTTTACCTTTAGCAATGACTATGGCACTTACTATAGGATCTAATAGAATGGCTAAGCATAAAGTAGTCGTTAAAAAGTTGAATGCTGTTGAATCTTTAGGAAGTTGTAATGTTATAGCAAGTGATAAAACTGGTACATTGACAGTTAATATTCAAACTGCTAAAAAAATATTACTTCCAGATGATAGTTATTATGATATAGAAGGATCTGGTTATGATTTTACTGGTAATGTTATTGGTAAAAATATAAAATATGCTGAAGAAATAACTAAACTTGGTGTTATAAATAATGAAGCTATAGTTGATGATAATAATAAAATTGGTGATTCTATTGATATTGCATTTTTAGTTTTAGGAAAGAAAATTGGTATTGATATATCTAATTTAAATATAGTTGGAAAAATACCTTATGAATCTCAAAATAAATATTCTGCAGTGTTTTATAGAGAAAATGATAAAACATATTGTACTGTAAAAGGTTCTATAGAAGTAGTATTGAGTTTTTGCAATAAAACAAGTTTTATGGATAAGATTGATAAAGGTAAAATTTTAAGACAAAATGAAGATTTAGCTAGTCAGGGATATAGAGTTATAGCTATTGCGAGTGGTGAAATTGAAGATAAGGAAGAATATGATGAAAAAGATATAGAAAACTTAGAATTTAAAGGATTTGTTGCATTTATTGATCCTATTAGAGATGATGCAAAGAAAGCTATTGAAAAGTGTAAGAGTGCTGGTATTCGTGTTCTTATGATAACAGGTGATCATCCTTTAACTGCTTATAAAATATCTAGAGATTTAAATTTAGTTGATTCTTATAATTATGTTACTGATGGAAAAGAAGTTGATTATTATTTAAATAAGTCAAATTCTGATTTTGATTTATTTGTTAAAAGTAAAATTGTTTTTTCTAGAGTTACTCCTATTCAAAAATTAAAGATAATAGAATCTTTAAAAAGACAAGGTGAATTTGTTGCTGTTACAGGTGATGGAGTTAATGATGCTCCTGCTTTAAAAAGCGCTAATATTGGAATTGCTATGGGTAGTGGAAGTGATATTGCAAAAGAGAGTTCTGATATGATAGTATTAGATGATAATTTTGATTCAATTGTGAAGGGCGTATTAGAAGGAAGAGTTGCTTATGCTAATATAAGAAAAATTATTTATTTTTTAGTATCTTGTGGTTTTGCTGAAGTATTATTCTTTTGTTTATCAATTGTTTTTGATTTACCTGTACCTTTGCTTGCAGTACAATTATTGTGGTTAAATGTTGTAACTGATGGAATACAGGACTTTGCTTTATCATTTGAAAGACAGGAGAAAAATATTTTGAAAGAAAAACCTAGAAGAACTAGTGATAGTTTATTTGATAGAGAACTTATTGAAGAAATATTTATATCTGGTTTATCTATTGGATTAATTGTATTTATATTATGGATATTTTTGTTACGTGTTATTAATATTGATGTTTATTCTTCTAGAAGTTATATAGTTGCTTTAATGATTATTATTCAAAATATACATGCATTTAATTGTAGAAGTGAGAGATATAGTAGTTTATCTATTTCACTTGGTAGTAATAAATTATTTTTATATGGAATTATTGGATCTATTATACTTGGTATTAGTGTATTAGAATTTAAATTCTTTAATGGTTTGTTAAAAACAGTTTCTGTGCCATTAAAACATTTGATGTATTTGTTTATATTTGGATTTGTTATTCATATTGTTATGGAATTTTATAAAAAATATAAGAGAAATAATTTATATAAATATATAAGTAAATAAATAT
>CADCRC010000023.1 GCA_902803795.1 uncultured Erysipelotrichaceae bacterium
ATACCTAATAGTATTAGTTGGTGGGTAGTTAATGCATCTGATAGAACTATAATTAGTTACTTTTTAGGTTCTTCTTTGAATGGAGTGTATGCTATATCTAATAAGTTTCCTACAATATTATCATCTTTGCTTGGAATATTTAATTTATCTTGGAGTGAATCTTCTAGTTTACATATTAATGATAAAGATAGAGAAATATTCTTTAGTGATGTTATAAATGATGCTTTAAAAATGTTTTCTAGTTTATGTATTGGTATGATTGCATGTATGCCGTTTGTATTTCCGTTACTTATTAATTCTAAATTTAATGAGGCTTATGTTTATATACCAATACTTATATTAAGTATTTTGTTTAATGTGTTAATATGTATGTATAATGGAATATATATTGGATTAAAGAAAACTAGTAAGGTGTCTTCTATTACTGTTATAGGTGCTATTGTAAATATATTTATTAATGTTATATTTATTAATAAAATAGGTTTATATGCTGCTTCTATATCTACTTTAGTTTCTTATTTTATAATGATGATTATTAGACATTTTGATATTAAAAAGTATATTAAAATTAAATTAGATTATAAAATTATATTTATAATATGTGTATTATTTAGTTTTACTTGTGTATTATATTATAAGAATGATATTATTTTAAATATTGTTAATTTAATTGTAGCAATAATATATGCATTTATTATTAATATGAAGTTAATTAAAAATGTGTTAGTTAGTTTAAAAAATAAATTTAGAAAATAGGTGGAATATGTTACCTGATATTTATAAAAAAAGTATATATGATATAGATTATGTAAAATTAAAAAAAGAAGGTATTACTTGTTTGATATTTGATTTAGATAATACTTTAGGTAATGTTAATCAGATGAGTGTTCCTTTAAAAACTCGTAAATTAATTAAGAATTTACAAAAAGATTTTTTAGTTTTAATTATATCCAATAATTTTAAAACTAGGATTAAACCATATTTAGAGACACTTGGTGTAGGTGGAGTTTCATTTGCTTTAAAACCATTTAATTTTTCATTAATTAAGATTAAAAGAAATTATAAGTTAAGTAAAAAAGAAATGGTTATAATTGGGGATCAGTTGATAACAGATGTTTTATGTGGAAAGAGTTTTAATATTAAAACAATTCTTGTTGATCCATATGGTGATAATGATTATAGGATTACTAAATTAAATAGAATACTTGAGAATTTTATATTAAATAGGTATGAGAAAAAAGGAAAGTTTAAAAGAGGTGTTTATTATGGATAAGAAATGTAAGGGATGTGGAGTTATACTTCAAGATTCTAATATATTAAATCCTGGTTATACTACAAATTTAGATAATGAATATTGTCAAAGATGTTTTAGAATTAGAAATTATGGGGATTATAAATTAGTAGATATAAATAATCAGGAATATATTGAGATATTAAAGACTATTGATGAAACTAATGATTTAGTTTTATATGTTACTGATATATTGAATTTAGAAGAGAATTTTAATAAATTAAAAAGTATTGTTCATAATAAAATGATTCTTGTAATAAATAAGTATGATGTTATATCTAATAGTATTTCAGAAGATAAAATTAAGACATATATTAAAAATATAGATGACTCTTTTGTTGATGTTATTGTGGTTAGTGCGTCTAAAAATATAAATATAGATGAATTAATGAATATGATAAAAATATATCAAACATCTAATAATGTATATGTTGTTGGTTATACTAATGCAGGTAAAAGTAGTTTAATAAATAAGATAATTAGAAATTATTCTAGTATGAATTCTGAAATGTTAACTGAGTCTCCTATGCCATCTACTACTCTTGATTTAGTTAATATTAAAATTAATGATTATTTGACTATTGTTGATACTCCTGGTATTGTTGATGATAGTTCTATAATAAATCATGTTGATTCTAGAATGTTAAAGAGAATTAATAATGTTAATAGAATTAAACCTAAGAGTTATCCTATATGGCAAGGACAAAGTATTGTTGTTAGTGAATTATTTAGGATTGATTATATAGAAGGTGAGAAAAATAATTTAATATTTTTTATATCTAATAAATTAAAAATACAAAAATTATTTATAAGTAAAGATGTATTGAAAGATAGAAAAAGATTAGATTTAGATGTTAAATATAATTATGATATTGTTATAAAGGGATTGGGATTTATAAAAGTAGTTAAAAAATGTAAGATTGCTTTATATATTGATAAAGATGCGATTGTTTATTTAAGAAAGAGTTTAATATAGTTTTTTAAATTTTATTTCGTTTTGGAGGCAAATATGAGTTTAGCAGATGAAGTATTAAAGAAAACTGATATTGTTGATGTGATTGGTAAGAGAATACCTCTTGTTTTAAAAGGAAATAATTATAAAGGAATATGTCCCTTTCATAATGATACAAGTCCATCTTTAACAGTTTCTCCATCTAAACAAATATATAAATGTTTTGCATGTGGTGCATCAGGAAATGCATATACTTTTTTAATGAATTATGAACATTTGACATTTAAAGAGGCACTTAAATATTTAGGCGATGAAGTTGGTGTTAGTGTTGGTAATATTAATATAGAAAAAAAAAGTAAATATGAAGATTTATATAAAGCTTATGAGTTTGCAGTTAAATATTATCAAAATAATTTAGCTAGTTCTGATGGTCATAAAGCTCTTGAATATTTAAATGGTAGAGGTATTGATTCTAAATTAATTAAAGAATTTAATGTTGGATTATCTTTAGATAGTAAAAATAGTTTAACTAGTTTATTAGTAAAAAAAGGATATGATTATGCTAAATTGAATGATATTGGGTTATCTAGTGATAATCGTGATATTTATGTTAATAGAATTATGTTTCCTCTTACTAATGTAGATGGTAGATTTATTGGATTTAGTGGTAGAATATATGATTCTAAATCTGATAATAAATATATTAATACTAAAGAAGGTCCTATATTTAAGAAAAGAGAATTATTATATCATTATCATGAATCTATAGAAGCTGTTAGATCTAGTAAGTCAATAATTATTATGGAAGGATTTATGGATGTTATTAGAGCTTGTAGTGTTGGAATTAATAATTGTGTTGCGCTAATGGGAACATCACTTACTGATTTTCATATAGATTTGATTTCTAGATTAACTAAAAATATTTATATATGTTTAGATGGAGATCCTCCTGGTGTTCATGCTTCTATGAAAGCGGGAGAACAATTTTTAGATAAAGGAATAGAAGTTAAGATTATAGAACTTCCTAATCCAGATGATCCAGATAGTTATATATTAAGAGAAGGAAAAAATAATTTTGAAGCTTTAATTGATGTTGCTTCTAATTTTAATGAATATAAAATTAAAAAATTAAAAGAAGATATTGATTCTAAGTCTTCTATTGATGTATCTAGGTATGTTCAAGAAGTTATTTTACAATTATCTAGGATTGATGATGAAATTAGAATAGAAATAGAACTTAAAAAACTTGCAAAAGAATATGATTTAAGTTATAATACACTAGAAAAACAACTAAGTGATGTGAGAAAAAATAAAAAAGTTGAAGTAAGTAGTGTTGATATTAATAAAATTGTTCCTTTAAAAAAGCGTAAAGATAAATATACTAAGGCAATAGAACAATTGTTGTATTTAATGATTACAAATGAATGGGTTATAAGTAGGGTTGCTAGTGAAAATTTGTTATTTCCTGAACATGAACAAAGATTACTCTCAAATGAAATAATTTATTATTATAAGCAAAATGGTAGAATAAATATTGCTGATTTTATAACGCATTGTATTTCAAGAGATGATATTAATGGTTTATTAAATGAAATTGTTTCTAGTAATTATACTGATAAAGCTAATGAAGAGGAAGTTTTAGAGTTGTTTGAATGTATAAAAAATTATGTTAGAAAGATGCAAATTGAGAATTTAAAAGTTGCAATTTTAAAAGAGGTTAATCCTTTAAAACAAGCAGAGATTGCTAATAAGATAATGAAGATAAGATTGGGGGAATCAATTGATGATTGATGAAATAAGAACTCTTGAAGAAAGAGAAAAAAGATTAATTGAGAAAGGAAAAAAACAAGGATTTGTTACATATGATGAATTAGCACAAGAGTTAAAAGGTTTGGATATTGATGCTGATTCACTAGATAATTTGTATAATTCTTTAAGAGAGGCAAATATTGATATTTCTTCTGGAACTGATGATAATTCGGATGATGATGATATAGACTTAATTAGTGCTAATGATTTGGAAGATGTAGAAAAGTTAACACTAAGTAAAGATGTTAAAATAAATGATCCTGTTAAGATGTATTTAAAAGAAATAGGTAGAATTAATTTGCTTACTAGTGATGAAGAATTTGAATGTGCACAAAGAGTTGTTGAAGGTGATGAGGAGGCAAAAAGGAAGCTTGCTGAATCAAATTTAAGACTTGTTGTATCAATTGCGAAAAGGTATGTTGGTCGTGGTATGCTTTTTTTAGATTTAATTCAAGAGGGTAATATAGGTCTTATGAAATCAGTTGAAAAGTTTGATCCAACACGTGGGTATAAATTTTCTACATATGCAACATGGTGGATTAGACAGGCAATAACAAGAGCTATTGCTGATCAAGCAAGAACAATTAGAGTTCCTGTACATATGGTTGAGACAATTAATAAACTTGCGAGAGTTCAAAAACAATTAACTCAAGAATTAAATAGAGAACCATCTGATGAAGAACTTGCTAAAGAACTTGGAGTTACACCTGAAAAAATTCGAGAAATATATAAAATAGCTCAAGATCCTGTTTCTCTTGAGACACCTATTGGTGAAGAAGATGATTCTCATTTAGGTGATTTTATTAAAGATGAAGCTACAATGTCTCCTGAAGAATATGCTACACATAAAATGTTAGAAGAAGCATTGGATGAGAGTTTAGCTACTTTGACTGATAGAGAAGCAAAAGTTTTAAGATTAAGATTTGGGCTTGATGATGGTAAAAGTATGACATTAGAGGAAGTAGGATTAAAGTTTGGAGTTACTAGAGAAAGAATTAGACAAATAGAAGCTAAAGCTATTAGAAAATTAAGACATCCTTCTAGATCTCGTAAACTTAAAGATTTTATGACTGATTAGGATATGCTATGATTAAATTAAATTCTAAGTTAGAAGAAATTAGTAAATTTGTTAATATAGAAGATAGAGTCTATGATATTGGTTGTGATCATGGACTTTTAGATATATATTTAGTAAAAAAACTTGGAATATTTGTACATGCAGTTGATAATAAAGAAGGACCTTTAGATTCAGCAAAAAAAAATTCTAAAATATATAATGTTAATAATATAGTTTTTGAAATTAGTAATGGACTTGATAAATATAATAAAGAAAATTGTGTTATAATGGCTGGTATTGGGGGACTTACTTGTATAAATATATTTAAAAGTCATAAAGAATATATTAAAAATATTGATAAGATAATTGTAAGTGCAAATAACTTTCAAATTGAAGTTAGAAAATATTTTACAAGTATTGGTTATAAAATAGAAAAAGAAATTCTTGTTAAAGATAAAAAAATTATTTATGAAATAGAGGTATTTGTTAAAGGAAAAGAAATATATAATAAGAAAGATTATTTTTTTGGACCAAGACTTCTTGAAAATAAGAATAATTTATTTAATGAGTATTATGATTCTAAGTTAAAATCTAAAAGAATTATATTAAAATTGATGGGTAATAAATATTTTTTTAGAAGAATTAAATTAAATAATGAAATTAAAATGATAGAAGAAGAAATTTAGATTGTTTTTACACAATCTTTTTTTTTGTATGAAATAATAAATAATATGTAAAGATTTATAAAAAATATATATTTTTTTTAAATAATGTGTTAATATTTAATTATAGTGAAGTTAGAAGTTAGGTGATGCTTAGTGTGATTAAGAAAAATAGTAATGGTTTTACTTTAGTTGAATTGTTAGCGACAATGGTTATATTGGGAATATTAATGGCTATTGCTTTGCCAAATGTTGTTGGTGTATTAAATAATAATAGAAATAAGACTTATGTAGCGGATGCTAAAAAATTGGCAACTCAGGCGGAGTATAAATTAAGAGGTTCTACATCAATTATTAAACCTGATAAAGGTAATTGTGTTTTGATGACATTAAATTATTTAGATAATAATGAATTTGAAGAAGCACCATATGGTGGTAGTTATGATAAGTTTGAATCGTACGTTATTATAAAAAAAGTTACTTCTGGAACTTATAAGTATTATGTTAGATTAGTAGAAAATATTGGCTCTGGAGATAGTAATAAGGCATCTCGTAGAGGCGTTGATTTAGTAGAATCTTCAAAATTATATGATACTCCTGCTAATAATTTAATTACTAATATTGGTCAGTTTTGTGAATTGATTTATAGTGATGATAAAGATAAATTATTATGTTATGGTGAGAGTTATGGAACAAATTTATATAGTTTTGGTACACAATGTGTAAGTAATAGTGCAGTTGGTAAAATAAATTTAGGTTGTTCACCTGATGAAATTAATAGAATAGCTAATGGAGACACTCCATTTAATGGTAGTGGAAATGATGCAATTTGTGAATTGTATGAAGGTAGTCAATTTCAAAAAATATATTTGTATAATGATGGTAGAAGTTAAAATGTTAAGGAGAGTGATTTTATGAATAATAAAAAAAATGGTTTTACTTTAATTGAGTTGTTGGCGGTTATAGTAATTTTGGGTATTTTGGCAGTTACTGCTATTCCAGCAATCAATAGAGTTATTGAAAATTCTCGTAAGGATACTTTTGTTAATACGGCAAAAGAATATGCTGTACAGGCTACTAATTTGTTTTCAGGTGATAGTATAAAATGTTATTATTGTACTACTGATGATGCAACTACAAGAGATGAAAAATGTTTAGCAGGTTATTTAAGTGGTGTTGGTGAAAATACTGGTTCATCTCCTGTTGTATCTAGTGCCTTAGATAATGGTTTGTATTTTATTCCTATTGATACAGAGGCTTCTGATAATACTGTTCCAGTATTACTTGAACAAGGTGGTAAATCTAGTTGGGGTAATCGTAATGTTGCAGGTTATGTATTAGTTGAGATTAAAGGAGCTGGTTCTAATAAGACTTATGATTATTATATTGCTTTATCAGATGGAACTCATTATGTTACTGCAGATAAATTAGCAAGTAAGTTAGATAGAAATGATATTAAATCAGATGGAACTGGATTAGATGTTAATTGGTTGCCTTATAATATGCTTAAATC
>CADCRC010000024.1 GCA_902803795.1 uncultured Erysipelotrichaceae bacterium
TTAAACCAATATATTGAAGAAGGAAAATTAGGGAAATCCTCTGGGGAAGGTTTTTATAAATACGACAAATCATAATCATTTGCAAATATCAAAAAGTATGTTATATTTTATTTAGCAATTGAGTCAATCTCAATTCATAGATTTTGCCCATTTTTCGCAAACACGTTAAATCGAGGCCCTACATTGAATATTCATCGAGCTTTTATAGTTCGATTTTTTTGTTAAATTTATATTTTAAAATATTAAAAACTTTCTATATTAAGTTTTTTAATTAAAACTACATAAAACTAAATGACATTTTTTAAGAAATTTGATACAATAAAAATGGTGATTAAAATGTTGAAGTTTAATTTTGACAAAGATGTAGATATAGAAAGTAATTTATCTAGAAAAGATTATATTATAAACAAATTTAATACATGTGAAATGATAGGATGGAATAATCCAATAGAAGATGAAATAGTAGAAGATATACTAAAGACATCTAAAAAAATAAAAAAGAATTCAGAATGTTTAGTTGTATTAGGTATAGGTGGATCATATTTAGGAAGTAAAAGTCTTAATGAATTATTTAAATCATATTACACAAGTAATTATGAAATTGTATACTTAGGTAATACTTTATCAACTGATTATATTAATGAAACATTAGATTATTTAAAAGACAAAGATTTCACATTAAATGTTATATCAAAAAGTGGGTCAACATTAGAAATAAAATTATTATTTGATATAATGATTAAGTATATGAAAAACAAATATAAAAAAGAAGAATTAAAAGATAGAATAATTATAACAACATCACCAAATTCCAAACTTCATGAAATGGCAAAAGAAAATAGTTATAAAACTTTTTTTATACCAAATAATATTGGAGGAAGATTTTCTTTAATAACACCAGCTCATTTATTACCACTATCATTAAATATAGATATAAAAGAATTGATTCGTGGTTATAATGATGGAAAAAAATATAAAAATCAAGCATATAAATATGCATGTATTAGAAATAAACTCTTCTTAGAAAATAAATATATTGAAAATTTTTGCTTTTATAATGACAAATTCATATATTTT
The DNA here is from genome assembly GCA_902803795.1 of uncultured Erysipelotrichaceae bacterium. GTDB lineage: Bacteria > Bacillota_I > Bacilli_A > RF39 > UBA660 > RUG14903. Next base: position 1,078 of record CADCRC010000024.1, read on the forward strand.
GGAGAGTTTTTAAAACAATTATTTGCAGAAACAGAAGGGAAAGATAGTACAGGTGTTTTCCCAATCTATTCTATATATACTAGAGACCTACACTCAATAGGGCAATTTATACAAGAAGGGAACAAAATAATATTTGAAACAACAATACAAGTTGATTATAAAACAAAATATAAATATAAAGACTCAACAATAAATGAAATTAATGATAAAATAAATCAATCAGTAATAAAAGCACATAAAAATGGTAATGTATACCAAAATGTTATAATATTAAGTAAATTAAACGAATATAACATAGGAGAATTAGTATATTTCTTTATGTTATCTGTTAGTTATTCAGCCCTAACATTTGGTGTTAATCCATTTAATCAAGATGGAGTAGAGGAATATAAAAAAATATCTAAAGAAAAACTAGAAAAAATAATATAGAAAGACAAGTGATTACATGATAAAGTCATTTTTTTGCAATTTTGACATATGCTTATTAGATAATGAAGATTCTATATCAATAAGAAAAATGCTAGAAATAGACAAATTAAAACAAAAAAACATTGAATTATTAGTAGAATCTAATTGTGAAATAAAAAACATATTAAGTTATAATAATGATTTTCCATTTTTAAATTATATTTTCTTTTATGATGGAACAATTTTATATGACGTAAATCATGATAAAATAATAGAAGCATACAACATAGGAATAAATTCAATAAAAAAAATATTAAAAGTATTTAGTAATGATATATGTATATATACAAAAAATGATAAATATCATATGAAAAAAGAAAACATTGATGAAAACTATATAAGTAACTATAAAGATGATATATATAAAATAGATATAAAATATAAAAACAAAAAAGATATAGATTTAAATAAATTAAAAGATATAAAAAATATAAAATATAAAATAAATGATAATATATTAGAAATTACCAGTGATAAATCTAATAATATAAAATTATTAAATAAATATTGTAAATTAAAAAATATAAAAAAAGATGAAATATTTTATGTAGGATTAAACGATATAGAAATGATAAAAAAATTAGATAGTACATATTCTATAAAATGTAATAAAAAAGAATTAAAAAGTAATACATGCAAGACATTTAATGATATAATAGAAGCAATAAATTACATAATAGAAAAACATAAATTATAAATAATATTATAAAAAGGAGTTGTAAAAAATGAAAAAAAGAATAATACTACTAACTATTTTAATGACATTGTTAATACCAAAAATAGTAAATGGAAAAGAGTTAACATTAGAACAAATAAAAAATAATTATATAGAAATAAAATATAATGAATGTCTCGAAACAAAGCAATATCATGAAAGTATTGGAAAAGAATTTAATTCAGATTGTAATAAAAAAAATAATATAACAATAACTAATAATAAATTAGTAATAGTAGAACAAGCAAAATTAAATAATGAAATGCAAAAAATAAAAATTACATATAGTTTAAATAAAAATATTTTATCAACAACATTTGAAGGAAATAACCCATTTTTTAGATTTTGTGATTTTAAAAAATTATTTATGGCAACACAACTTCTTCAAGGATATAGTGAAGATGAAATAAATATAATTTTACATAGTGAAAATATTGATGATTATACTATTGAGAAAAATGGCTTTGAAATAAAAACAATAGGTACAAACGAGAATATGACTGGAGGATATGGAAAAATTGATATTTCAAAGAAAATTAATATAGGAGATAAAAAAGAAAATACTGGAATATCAAAAAAAGATATAGAAAACTATAATGGAATTGACAGTCTAAAATCAGAATCAGAAAAAGATAATTTAGACATAGTTATAAATGGAGTAGCTATTTACAAAAGTTATAAAAATGGTAAATATATTTTATCAATAGGAGAACAAAACAAGTTAACAGATGCTTCATATAAAACATTAAAAGTAGTTAACTCAATCATATTTGATGAAGATAAAAGAGCAAATAAATATTTAGAAAAATACTATCCTAAAATTGGTGAAGATAAAAATTTTATAGGATATGAAATTGATATAAACCCAACTAATGAAAATCATTATTATAACCTATTTCCAGATTTTAAATTTATTGAAATAAGAATAGACAAAGCTAGAGCAAAAGAACAATTTTATAAAGTAAATGATAAAAAAGATAATCAAATTGGTAATTTTATACAAAAAAACAAATATATTTTTGTAGTAATAACAATATTAGTAGTAATAATATTAGGCATATTTATTCTATCAAAACTTGCAAAGAAAGATGCGTTTAAAGCAAATATTCAATCATCAAAAACAAACAAACCAACCATAGAAAACCAACAAATAAATAATCAAAATTATATACAAAAAACATCTATTGAGCAACCTAAACCAAACAATGAAACCAATCAAAATTTAAATAACAACAATTAAACAGAACTGTAAGATATGTTTAAAAAACAAAAGAAGAACTATTATAGAATTTAGAATCAATTATAATAGTTCTTTTAATTATATATAAAATCTTTTATTTTATCTTAATTTATAATATACTAATATTAGGTGATTAAAATGAAATATATAGAAATAAAAACGAATATAGATGATTTAAATAAAGCAAAAATTATATCAAATAGATTACTAGAAAAACATTTGATAGCCTCGTCAAATATAATTCAAGTAGAAAGCATTTATAACAGGAATAACAAACAACAAGAATATAAAGAATATATGATAATAATGAAAACAACAATATATTTATACAAAAAAATAGAAGAAGAAATACTTAATTTACATACATATGAACTACCAGAAATATCATATCATGAAATAACAGGACATGAAAAATATTTAAAATGGATAGATGATGAAACTAAACAAATAAAGGAGATTTAATAAATGGAATTTTTAGAAATAGCAGAAAAAGAATATGAAAAATATTGGAATCAATCAAAATATAAAACATTTTTATCATCACCTAAAATAGGTAAACTAAGAAAACTAGAAGGATGGGATTATAAATTTGTAGGTGTTAAGGAAGAAAAAAAACTTCTTGTAGGAGCCCTTATTGTATTTAGAAAAACACATTTTAATAAAAAAGAATATTATATGCCAAGAGGACCACTACTGGATTTCAATGATATAAAATTAGTAGAATTCTTTTTTTATAATTTAAAAGATTATATTAAGAAAAATAATGGTTATAAATTAAGAATAGATCCATATATAATTAATAAACAAAGAGATATAGATGGAAATATAGTAGAAGATGGAATAGACAATACTAAAATCAAAGAAGAATTATTTAAAATAGGATTTAAACAAATAGAAGAAGATAAAATGGAACAAGTAGGATGGATGTTTTGCCTAGATTTAAAAAACAAAACAAAAGACGAGATATTTAAAGAAATGTATCCTAGTTGTAGAAATACAATAAGAAAAGCAGAAAAAATAGGAATTAACATCAACGAAATAGAATACAAAGAATTAGATAAATTTCAAGATATAATGGAAGAAACATCAAAAAGAAAAGGATTTTCAAATAGAAAAATATCATATTACCAAAATATGTATAATTTATTTCATAAAGATAATGAAATTAAGTTCTTTATTAGTACACTTAATCTAACTAAATATATAGAAAGACTAAACCAAGATATAAAAGAAAGACAAGATAAACTAGAAAGCTTAGGTAATGCAAAATACAATGATGGTCAGAAAAAAAATCTAAATCAAGAAATAGAATCAATTAATAAGAGAATAGAAGAAGCAAAAAAAATAAAAAAGGAAACAAACAAAGAAACAATAACATTATCAGGCTCAATGTTTATGTTAATAAAACCTGAAATAATATATTTATCTAGCGGAAATTATGAAGAATTTATGAAGTTTAATGCTCAATATTTAATTCAATGGGAACTTATAAAATATGGAATAGAAAATGGATTTGATAGACATAACTTTTATGGAATTCCAGCAAACATAAATGAACATCCAAAGGATTATGGAATATATGAATTTAAAAGAGGATTTAATGGATATGTAGAAGAATTAATAGGTGAATATGAGATGCCAATTAGCGGATATTATAATATTGAAAAAATAATTAGAAAGGTAAGGAATTAATATGTATGATTATATAGAAGGAACAATTAAAAGTCTTAAATCAAATTCAATAGTACTAGATAACAATGGAATTGGTTACTTAATATTTGTAGCTAATCCATATTACTATGAACAAGGTAAAAAATATAAAGTATATGTATTTCAGCAACTAAGAGAAGATGAAAATAGTTTATATGGATTTAGTTCATCAAGCGATAAAGATTTTTTTCTAAAATTGATATCAGTAAAAGGATTAGGTCCAAAAATGACAATGCCACTATTTGCTACAGGACAAACTCAAAATATAATGGACGCAATTGAAAGAGAAAATATTTTATATTTAATGAAATTTCCAAAAATAGGACAAAAACTAGCTAAACAAATTGTATTAGATTTAAAAGGAAAACTTGAAACAATAGGAGTTGGAACAAGTGACGATGAAATGCAAACACAAAAAGAACTTGAAAGCGTACTTATAGGTTTAGGATACAAAGAAAAAGATATTATACCAGTTATTGCTAAAGTAAATACAAGTCTTAAAATAGAAGATCAAGTAAAAGATGCATTAAAATTAATGTTAAGATAAAAAAGATGTATTTACACATTAATTACATCTTTTATCTCAGGAATTTCATTTAAAAACAATTCTTTTATTCCATCATTTAAAGTAAAATCAATTAAACTACAATTCTGACATGCACCAGTAAGTCTAATATATAAAATGTTATCTTCGTATTTAACAAATTCAACATTACCACCATCATTAATTAAAAATGGTCTTATTTTATCTAAAACAGTATGTATTTTAACTATAATATCTTCTTCCATAAAATCACCAAAATACATTATATCATTTTATGAGAATTAATCAAATCAAATAATTGATAAAATTTATAAATATATTTACAAAAAAATAATTTATGATAAAATTAATAATAGAGGTGGATATGGATGCAGTCGATATTAACTTATGGCAGTTATTTTGGAGTAAATATGTACCAAATAAACTTTATATATGACTCAAAAGAATATGATATAGACAGAGAAAACACATATAGAGTATTTAAAAACTATATTATTCCAAAATATGGTATGAATTCACAAAGACAAGAACTTCATAAAGAAGTAATACAACCATACCTCGTAGATAAAAAAGGTAATATTATTAATACACAAAACTATTATAATAGTGGAATAATAGGAGGATGTAATATACCTGAAGATATTCTATACAAGTTTATAAAAGAACTAATAGATGATTATAATATACCAATTACAATTGTTGGCACAAGATACTATATATATGATAACAAAGCAATAGATAAAAGTGTTAGTTATTTAAGAATAAAAGCTAATTTATACGAAGAAGAAGAATTATATAAATTAGAATTTATATATTCAACAATTAGACAACAAGATTATATAAATAAAAGAATAAAAGAGATTAAATATAATAATATTAAAACAAATATTAAAAATAATGTAGTAGAAAGTATTGAATTTGATAAGAAAAATGATAAAATACTAAATGAGTTAGTAAAAGTAGATGGAATCATAATAAATAATGGAGGTATAATTATGAAGGAAAAAAATATTTTCGAAGGAGCACCAGTTATTTCTGCAGACAATGAAAAAGAAATAAAAGTAGAAAAAGAAGAAAAAAACAATTATAAAAATCTTACAACAGAAAAATTAAAAGAATTATCAAGTGAAGAATTAAAAAAATTATCACAAGATATAGCAAACAAATTAGAAGAAAAGAGAAAACAATTAAAAGATATAAAAGGACGTGTAGTTGTATCTGAACAAGAATTAGAAAATTTAAGTAATGATTTTGAAAGAAAGCTTAGAGAAGATATAATGAAAACAAATGAAAAAATAGAAAAAGCAAAAGAAGAAAAAGAAGCACTTGATGTAGCAATAGGAATAAGGAAATAATATATGGAATCATTAATAATAGTATTAATTATAATAATTGCTTTTATCTTAATAGGATCAATAAAACAGGTAAATCAATTTGAAAAAGGAATATTATTTACATTTGGTAAATATTCTAAAACATTAGATGCAGGATGGCATATAATATTACCAATATTTCAATCACTTATTAAAATAGATGTAAGAACTAGAGCAGTTGATGTTCCAGAACAAGATGCAATAACAAAAGACAATATTTCAGTAAGAATAAATGCAGTATTATATTATAATGTTTTTGATGCATCTAAAACAGTACTTGCAGTAGATAATTTCAAATATGCAACAGCACAACTTGCACAAACAACTATGAGAAATGCAGTTGGATCTGTTACATTAGATGAACTTTTGAGTGAAAGAGAAAAAATATCTAATCAAATATGTCAAATAATTGATAAAGCAACTGATCCATGGGGTATAAAAGTAGAAAATGTTGAATTAAAAGATGTAGCATTACCAGAAGAAATGAAAAGAGTTATTGCTAAAGTAGCAGAAGCTGAAAGAGAAAAAGCTGCAGTAATTACTAAAGCAAAAGGTGAAAAAGAAGCAGCAGATAATTTAGCAGAAGCATCAAAAATAATGAGTTCTTCACCAGGAGCATTGCATTTAAGAACTTTAGCAACCCTAAATGATTTATCAAGTGATCAATCAAATACAATCATTTTTGCTATACCTATTGAAGTATTAGATGCGGTAAAAGGAATTGGAAAAGTAATTGATTCAAAGGTACAACAAACACAAGACAAAAAAGACTAACATAAAAGCGGGTGATATACTTGAGGCGCAATAGTCTACTATTAATAATTTTAATTTGTATATTAGTAATAATCTCATTATTTGGACTAATGCAATATGAAAAAGTAAAAAATGCACAAACAACCATGTCAAGTGAATATTCAAATCTTGAAACAGTTATTAATCAAAGATCTAAATTAACTACTAAATTATCAGAAATATGTGAAAAATATATGATTGATAGAAACAATTTAATTAAAGAATTAGCTTTATCAAGAAAGAACATTGATAAAGCAAAAAATATTAATCAACTATCTGATAGTAATAGTAAGATGAATAGAATATTAAAAATGATATATGAAGTATCAATATATTATCCAAATTTAACATCTGACATGTCATATGAAGGTATAAAACATGAACTTAATGAAGCAAATAAAAGAATAGAAGATGCTATAAAAGATTATAATTCTTCAATTTCAGAATATAATAAATTACTAAATGCATTTCCAACAAGTCTAATTAAAATTATAGCAAAATATAAAGAAAAAACATATTTTGAAAACAAGTAGGATAATTCCTACTTTTTATATTTAAAAAGACTATTAGTTTAATAACTAATAATCTTTATTTTATATAACAATTATATTTGAATAAACTTATTTTCGTGTGGAATTACAGTTACATTATTCGAAGTATTTTCAATACTATTATTAGAATTATTATTGTTATTTATAGTATTATCATTTGATATAGAAGTATTGCCAATATTAACTGCAACATTTTGATTTTGTATCATATTATTATTTGGTGTAACATTAGTATTTGATGATCCATTCCATATTTCAAGTACATTACAATTAGATGACCAAGGAGTAGGATTTGGCATTTCCATCCTAACAATTATTGGAATTCTAAAAGCACCACCAAAACCTAAACAAGTTCCAGATTGTAAAGTTTTTTGTTTTTCAACAATTTCATCTGAAATATTAGGAACCATTTTTCTAATATAATCAACATCAACAGGATGATTCATCTTAAAAATTAAGAAATTAGAACACTGAGAAATAACAGTATCTGAAAGTTCTACAGGTCTTTGAGAAATAAGACCTAAAATCACACCATACTTACGTCCTTCTTTAGCAATTCTTTCAAATATATTATAACCAATTAAAAATCTATCAGTATCATTTTGAATATATCTATGAGCTTCTTCAACTACAATATGAAATGGGATAGATGCTCTATCTTTTAGTCCTTTAGCAAAATCAAAAACAAGTCTCGAGAATATCTTAGTCATTACTTTAGCAAAATCATCATCTACATCATTTAAATTTATATTTACAATTTGATATTTACGAGAATCACGAATTAGTAATGATGATAAATATTGATCTATTGTAACATATTCAGGATATTCAAAATACTTTGAATTATTACCAACAATTAAAGCATGAAGTCTAACTCTTATAGTAACCGCATCACCATAAGTTGTTTGATTTCTAAGCCATCCTTCAGATATTAAAGTAAAGTTTAAAGCCTTTTCTAAAGTAGCTAAATCATAATATACATTTTCTTGTGGTTCATAATTATCATATTCTTTTTTTATAAAAGATGAAACATATTCAGTTAATAATACACTTTCACTAAATTGTCCTGCATTATCAATTAAAAAACAATCTCTAAACTTTCTTGTATAACCAATACCTTGTACTGGTGCTTCTAAATTAAACTGTGGAGTAGAACAGCTTGCTATAATAGAAAATATTTCATTTCTTTTATTAGGAGAAGTTTCATTAGTAAATAATATTGTCATTATAGCACTTGCAATTATATGATTTTTAAATTTATTAGCATCAACATCTTTTTGTGAAAATATTAAAGCAAGTTTTCTCATTCTTTCGATGATTGGAAGTTGTGAATGAGTAGTACATTGTAATAATAAAGCAAGATCTTGTACATTTAATAAATATATAGGTAATCTTAATCTTTCACCAATACCATCTGTTTCATTAGTAGTAAGATATCTATAATTAAAGTTTTTATTAATCTCATTCAAATTACTGAAAGCATTATAATACTCACCAGAAGAATCAAACAAAAGAATGTTAGATTTATATGGATACAATCTTTCATCATGAAACATATTTTGAAATATTCTTGTAACACCACAAGATTTACCAGAACCTGAATTACCAAAGATTGCAAAATGATTCGAAAAAAAGTTATTAACTTCTAAATATACAGTTGTATCATTATAAAAAGGTGATAAACCAAGTTTCATAAATCCTGTTTTATCTTCACCTGTAATTAAAGGAATTTCCTCTTTAGAAATAAGTCTTATTTTTGCATCTAAATTAGGCTTTCTAATTGTACCACCAATTAATTTTCCATCTTTTATTTCACCTAAAAATCTAGCAGTAACTCTATCACCATCTAAGTTATCAACCTCACCAAGAACTTTTTTATCCGCATCTTCAAAAATTAAATGAAGATTCATAACATTAGTAGTTAAGTTATCTGGATCTTTTAATTTTATATCAGCAGTCTTATCACTAATAAAAAGAATTCTATCAAACATATATAATCAACCTCTCTATTCTAATTATAAATTATACATGATTTTCGACATTTTACAAGTAATCAAAAAAAAATAAAGAAAAAAAAATGAAAATATGATAAAATAAAAAAAAGATTAATAGAAAGATGGTGTTAAAATGGCAGGGAAAGTAACTATAATATATGATGCAATAGAAAAATCTATAACAAAACTTGATTCTGCATCTACAGAAGCAACTAATACTAATGCAAAAATAGATGATATTATATCAGATTTATCATCACTTGGAAGTAATCACGATAATTGTTTTGCATTAACAATTGCGTCATTAGAAGAATATTCAAGTTTTATTAAAAAAATATGTGGAGAATTAGATGCTACAAAGTCTTTAGCAAGTACTGCAGTAAGTTCATTAAAAGAAGCTGAACAAAATGGATCAAATAATCTAGATAGTTTAAGAACAGCATTAGTTCTATTAGGTATGGCAGAAACTTCAGTTAATGCTTTAGATTTTAAAAACTTAAATTCATATAGTACTATGGATGAATATGAAAAATCAGATAATAAAGCTGATATATCAAGATATCAAGAATACTATAACAATTCAGGTGCAGTATTAACAGATATAATAAATAGTGCAATAGTAGATAGAATGTTAAATAAAAATTCAGATGGATCATATAGTGTAATGACAACAGAGCAAATGAAACAATATCTAGAGGATATAACAAAAGCAAAAATATATGATAAAATTAGAAGTGGAATAGATGAACCAGGAGGACCATATGGTGGAGGCGGAGGCTCATCAGGTGGAGGCTCATCTTCAAGTGGAGGTGGAAATTCATCAAATAATCAAAATGGACAAAACGAATCTCCAGCAGCAACACCATCACAACAAGCAACTCAAGCTGTCCAAACACCACAAGAACAGCCAACATCTTCAAATTCTTCTTCACCTTCCGCAGCCTCTATACCACAACTTAGTCAAACACCAAAATTGTCAACTCCAACTTTATCATCTACAATTTCACCATTGACAAAAAAAGATACTATAACAAAAAAAGATAGTTCTTCAGATGATAAAATAAGTACATTAGATACAGATAAAATACCTGCTGCAACATCAACAATAAGTCCATTATATTCAGCAGTTACAAATGTTCCTGCAGCAAGTTCATTAATTGGAGCTACAAATGCAGCATTACCAAATATAACTACAAATAAAGAATCTGGAACATCAAGAATTAATAGTACACCAGTTACAACTAAACCAACAGTAGAAGAAATAAACAGAGTAGTAACAGAAAAAAGTAATAATATTACACCTAAAAAAGCTGATATTGCAAAAGACTTAGGAAAAATTTCTGAAGATGCAATAAAAACACCAACTATTGAAGAAAAGCCAGAAATAATACCGGAAGATTATCTAAATAATGAAGATCAAATAACAATATTAGATAAAGCTAAGACAAATTTAGGAGGATTTGCGGCAAAGAAGACAACAGTTGAACAAGACAATGATGACAATTTTGGAAAAGCAGCAATTGGTATCGCTTTAGGAGCTGGTGCAGTAGCTGCAGGAGTAGGTGCCAAAATATATATGGATAAGAAAAAAGAAGAAACTACAACCGAAGAACAAAATAATGAAAATAATATAAATGATGAAAGTAATTCAAGTAGTGAAATTTCATTAATTGATGAACCACTAGATATATAGGAGGAAACTATGGAAGTAGTAGATATTACATGGAATCCTAATGAAGAAATAAATTTTTTAGATGAAAACAACTTTGATGATTATGCTTCATATTTAGATACTATAAAAAATCAACTTGAGGATCAAGAATCTATTATAGATGATGAACTTAATATTGGAGGATTAAATGCAGCATCATTAAATTTTGATGGCTTTTCTCCTCTATGTGAAATGGGAATGAGTATAAAAAACAATTTAAGAATGGCAATAGAAGCATTAAATGAATTAAAAAGTATGGCAAAAGATGACATGTTATATCATATGACAAATGAATGGGGTAAACATTATCAAGAAGCATATTATCATTTGGAAGAACTAAGAGAAACATATAATAATCATTCAAATGACGATTCTAATAAAAACCAGGCATATCAAGAATATGAAGATTACAAAGATATATATGAAAGCATAAAATCTAAATATGAATCTTTAGCTGGTCAAGGAAGTGCTTCAAATGCTTTAAATATTAATTTTGTTGAAGCAAGCAAACAAAGTATTGGAAGGGAAATTATAGGAAGTGTTTCTATACCAAGCGATGTAAGACAAGGTAATTATACTGTTACAACTTTTGATACATTTAAATGGTCACATAGTGCAACAGGACAAGGACAAATATATGATTTATGGGTTTCACAAGGAAAACCTACAAGAAATGGTCTTGCATACGTTAATGTATGTGGAGAAGATAGATATCTAATAGCTACAACTACAGCATTAGGAAAAACTGGAGATATGGTAGATTTAGATCTTAAAAATGGACAAACACTAAAATGTTTAATAACAGATATTAAAAATCCAAATGATTCAAATTATTCAAAATATGGTCATACTCTAACAGATGGAAGCATTAATGTACTTGAATTTGAAGTAACAAAAGAAGCATTTGATTCTCATGGACGACAAAATCCATCTACTTCAGTTTATAATCTTGAATGGGATTCAACAAGTCCTGTAACAACAGTAAATAGTCGTGGAAGTATATTTAAAAATGGAGATATAAATACATTTGCAGATGATATTAATTCAAGTGGTGGATCAGGAAGAACTACAAATAAAACATATTCAAATCTAAATGGAATTAGAACAAGTAATTCTGCACCAAAAACAACAAATATTGTATATACTAGTAAAAATAATAATAGTCAAAATATTAACGATGGAGTATCATTTCAACCAACAGGCAATGCACAAAAAGATGCAATAGCATGGGGAAAATCAATTGCAGAAGATAATAGATATGGTTATAAATGGGGTGGAGGACACAATGGCGATGATGGCTCTGGAGGTTATAATTGTTCAGGACTAATATGTAATGCATATATTAATGCTGGAATACTTCCAAAAGGAAAAGTTATCCAATCAGCTCAGATGCCATCACAATTACCAAAATATGGATTTGAATATGTGGGTAATGCGTCAAAAAGTTATGAAGGATTGCAACCTGGAGATATTCTAGTAAAACCAGGATCTCACGTAGAAATGTATGTTGGAAACGGGAAAGTATTAGGCGCAAGAGGAGATTATGACAAATCACCGGGTGATTCTAGTGGTGGAGAAATAAGTGTAAGAAAATATGGCAATAGCAATTGGAATGGATATCTAATATACAGATATACTGGAAATTAATATAAATAAGGGAGGAAAAAAATGGAAGTCGCAAGTATAACATATAATGATGGTGAAGAACCAGCATTTCTAAAAAAATCAGATTATGATTCATTTTTAGAATCCTTAGATTCAGTATCTAAAACCTTGGAAGAGCAATCAGAAACAATAAATGAGGAATTACATAATGGTGGATTAAA
>CADCRC010000025.1 GCA_902803795.1 uncultured Erysipelotrichaceae bacterium
TTTATAACAAGAGATTCACGTAAAAAAGAACGTAAAAAGCCAGGTCTTAAAAAAGCTCGTAGAGCACCACAATTCTCAAAGAGATAAGAATTTTTTGGAAAAACCCAATTTTATGGGTTTTTTTAATGCCTAAATTATAAAAATAATTAGAAGTATTTAATTTTAAAAATTCAAGATATAATTATAAATATAAAAAATTATATTGTAAAACAAAAAAAAAATTAGTATAATTAAATAAAATGATAATTGGGGTGTGATTTAAGTGATTGTCAGATTAATAAAGAAAAATCAAATTTATAATTTTTTATTACCTAAAAAGATATCTGGTAATTACTGGATTACAGATATAGATAGTATGGGTGGGGAAAGAAATTTAATAAATATTGATTCAGAAAAAAATAATTGGAAAATAAAAAGCAATTATGAAACAAAAATAATAGATAATAATAAAGAAATAGAAAGTACAACACTTGAAGAATATCATTCATATTTTCTTAAAATAAACAATGAAAATGAATTTGTTATTTTATATTGTTCACCATCTATAGAACCACAAGAAGTAAAATTGACATTAAGACACGATACAGAATTAATTATAGGAAATGATTCTAGTGCACATATAAATTACAATTGTCCACTAATATCAAAACAAAATTCAAAATTAACATATACTAATGGAACATGGGTAATAGAAGATCTTGAAAGCAAATATGGAACATATGTAAACAACTATTCTGTAATAAGAAAAGAACTTGAATATGGAGATATAATTTTCATAATGGGACTTAAAATAGTTGTTATGAAGGATAAAATATCAATAAATAACATATCAAATCTAGTAAAATTTGATGGTCATAAATTTGTAATTGAAAAAGCACTAGTTCAAAAACAAACGGAATTTGAAAAAGAAGACGATGAAATTATAGATTTTTATAAAGATAATGATTTTTTTTACAGATCACCAAGATTTAAAACATCAATTGAAGATATTACAATAAAAATAGATTCACCGCCAAGCAAAGAACAAGAAGACAAAACACCAATGCTTTATACATTAGCACCAATGTTTGCAATGTCAATGATGTCTATGACATCTATATATGGTTCATTAAATAGTGTATTAAATGGAACCAATGATTTATCAGAAGCAGCACCAACTTTAATAATGGGTGGAGCCATGTTTTCATCAATGATTATTATACCGCTATTATTAAGGAACTATCAAAAAAACGAAAAAATAAAAAAAGAAAAATTAAGACAAAAAAAATATATTGAATACTTAAATGAAAAAAGAGATGCAATACAAGCAGAGATGAAAATTCAAAGACAAATATTAATAGATAATTATTTACCACTTGAGGCTACAATAGAGATTATTTATAATAAAAAACGTAATCTTTGGGAAAGAGAAATAGAACAGGCAGATTTTCTTGATTTAAGATTAGGAATAGGAAAAACTGAATTAAAAGGACAAATAGCCTTTCCAGAAGAACATTTTTCATTAGATGAAGATAATTTGCTAAAAGAAGTATATAAACTTTCAAGTGAATCAAGAATGCTTGAAAATGTACCAATCTCATTATCTTTTACAAAAAATAATATATCTGCAATAATAGGTGATAGTAGCATAAAAGATGATTTTATAAAAGGACTACTATTACAAGTTTTTGCGTACCATAGTTATGAGGATTTAAAAATAGTAATATTGACTAATAAAACGAATTATGAAAAATGGGAAGTTTATAAAGATTGTCCACATATTTGGAGTGATGATAAATCAATAAGATATTTTTCAAGTACTATTGATGAGACTAAGCAAATTTCACTTTATTTAGAGCAAGAGTTAAATGCAAGAAAATATAAGCAAGATACTGAAAAAATGGAACTATCAACTGATGATTACACACATCACACTCCATATTACTTAGTAATTACAGATAATTATAAGGAAATAAGAGATATTGATATAATTAGAGATATATGTGAAACACCTATAAATTATGGATTTTCATTAGTTGTAATAAATAAAAGATTAGTTAACTTACCAAATGCATGTAAAACATTTATTAGTATTGGAGATCAACAATCCGGTGTATTTGAAAACGAATTAGTTTCAAATAAACAAAAAGAGTTTGTTGCTGATTATAGTAAAGTAGTTAATATGAGAGAAATATGCCAGATACTATCAAACATACCAATAGATGGTTTATCTAAGGAAAATCGTACACTTCCAACAAAATTAAGTTTCTTAGAAATGTACAATATAGGCAAAGTTGAACAATTTAACCTAATTAATAGATGGAAGAAAAATGATCCAACAAAATCATTAGCTGTACCTGTTGGTTTTGATAAAACTCAAGAATTATTTAAATTAGATTTACATGAAAAAGCACATGGACCTCATGGATTGATAGCAGGTATGACAGGATCTGGTAAATCAGAATTTATTATTACATACATTTTATCTATGGCATTAAATTATCATCCATATGAAGTACAATTTGTATTAATAGATTATAAAGGTGGAGGTTTAGCAGGAGCGTTTGAAAATAAAGATACGGGAATAAAGTTACCACATCTAGTTGGAACAATTACAAACTTAGATACTGTTGAAATGAATCGTTCATTAGCATCAATTCAATCAGAATTAAGAAGAAGACAAACCCTATTTAATGAGGCAAGAGATAAACTTGATGAATCAACAATAGATATATATAAATATCAAAGTCTATATCGTGCAGGAAAAGTATCAATACCTATTTCTCATCTATTAATAATATCAGATGAGTTTGCAGAATTAAAAGCACAACAACCAGATTTTATGGATCAACTAATTTCAACAGCACGTATTGGACGTTCATTAGGCGTTCATCTTATTTTAGCAACTCAAAAACCAAGTGGAGTAGTAAATGATCAAATTTGGTCAAACTCAAGATTTAGAGTATGTCTAAAAGTTCAAGATAGATCTGATTCTAATGATATGATTAAAGTTCCTGATGCTGCAGAAATAAAAAATGCTGGAAGATTTTTCTTGCAAGTAGGTTATAACGAACTATTTTCACAAGGACAAGCAGCATGGGCAGGAGCACCATACTATCCAATGGAAAAAAGAAAAAAAAGAGTTGATCAATCCATTAATATAATAGATGATGTAGGAAATGTAGTGGAATCCTTAGAAGATACAAGATTTCAAGAACATCTTGTATCACAAGGAGAAGAGGTTACTAATATCATAAAATATATAATAGAAGAATCAAAATCGGAAAACATAAAATTATCAAAACTTTGGTTAGATAGAATTCCAGATGTAATATATGTAGAAGACTTGAAAAAGAAATATCACTACACAACTGAATATAACACCATATTACCAGTAATCGGAGAATATGACGATCCAGAAAATCAAAGACAAGAAGTACTTACACTTCCTATAACAAATGGAGGAAATACAATAATATTTGGTTCTGCAGGATCTGGAAAAGAATTAATGCTAACATCAATTATATATTCATGTATAACTACACATACATCAAAAGAAATTAACTTCTATATTTTGGATTTTGGTGGAGAAACTTTAGCACAGTTTAAAGATGCACCACATATCGGAGAAGTATTACTTGAAAATGATGGTGAAAAAATTGAAAATCTATTTAAAATGCTTGTTTCAACATTAGATGATAGAAGAAAAAAATTTGTAGACTATAATGGATCTTATGATTTTTATATAAGACACGGAGGAAAACAAATACCAATGATAATTGTCGCAATAAACAATGTTGAAGCATTCTTAGAATCATATGAACAATATGAAGAAATAATGCAACAATTAACAAGAGACTCTCTAAAATATGGTATGATGTTTATTTTTACAACAAATGCATATAATACAATAAGATATAGACTTCGTCAAAACTTCTCACAAAATCTTGTATTACAATTCAATGATCCAGGAGATTATTCTTCAGTAATTCCTGGTGTAAGAAAAAAACAACCATCTAAAGCCTTTGGACGTGGAATGATATTATTAGATAATATATATGAATTTCAGACAGCTTATCCTTATAGAGAAGAAAAAATGACAGAATATATTAAAACTATTTGTAAAAAACTTAATAAAATATGTACATTTAAGGCTAAAAAAATACCAATATTACCAGAAATAGTAGATGTAGAATTCTTACAAGATTCATTAAATGGCATATCAGAAATACCTGTTGGAGTTGAGAAAAATTCTCTTGAGATTTCAACTATTGACTTAGAATCTAATCCAACATATATAATAACTAGTGATGATGTATCATCAAATACAAACTTCATATCAGGTTTTATAAATATAGTATCTCAATTAGAAAACAGCAAAATTATTGTATTTGATACTTCATCAATATTAAAAGAATTTAAACAAAATATCATTATTTATTCTAAAAATGATTCAGAATTATCAAAACAAGCAATAATAGATTTTTATGATAATAATTTAAAAGAAAATTGCATATGTGTATTTATAGGAATAACAAATTATTTAAATAAAGTATCAAGCGACGATAAAGAAAAAATTCAAGAGATTCTTTCTAACTCAATAAAAATATCTAATTTAAGAATAATATTGATAGATAATATTGATAAAATAAAATCTATTGCATATGAACAATGGTTTAAAGCAACAGCACAATTATCAGAAGCATTATGGTTAGGAAATGGAATTAATAATCAATATACATTAAAAGTCACAACATCTTCAAGAGTACTGAGACAAGAAATTCAAGATAATTTTGGATATAATATAAAGAAAGGAAAAGCAGAACTTGTTAAATTTATAAATGAATAGAGGTATATATGAACAATAAAAATAAAATTTTAGTAAACTTATCTGTACCATCAATAGAAAGATCATTTGATATATTTATACCAACAAATAAAAAAATTGGAACAGTAAAATCACTAATAGAAGACGCACTAATAAGAATATCAGATAATGTATATATAAAAAGGGATGATACTAATATTTACAATAGAACAACAGGTAATGTATATAATGTAAATACTACTATAAGAGATACAGACTTAAAAAATGAATCTAGAATAATGATAATGTAACAGGAGAAAATCATGAACGAAAAGGATTTATATAATAAAACTATTGAAACTATATTTAAAGACATAGAAGAATTAAAAGAAAAATTAACCTTTCAAGACAACCTATCATATATAAGTAATATTGAAGATTTTAAATCTCATATGTCGAAATATGCTGAAAGTTTTGATCCAAACAAAAAAAATGAAGTACCAAAAGAATTGTTAGAAATATTAAATGAACCTACAAGTAATATTTCAACAACACAAAAAATAGAGGAACTAGGTTTATGATAGATCAATTAACATATGATGAAATATTAAAATATTCTCAAAAAATATATAAAGAATCTAAAATATTACAAGAAATATCTAAGAATAAAAACATTCAAGAAATAAATGATTTTATAGCAAGCTTAGATAGTTATTCTAAGTATTTAGAATCAACAGTTATAATAAATCAAGATGCAGATAAAGCATTAGAAGAATTGTTAAAATCAAAAAAAGATTAAGTATTAATATTCAAAATACTTAATCTTTTTCTTAATATTACAATCTATACCAGTTAAAAAACTTTTATTAGTAAAATATTTATTTAAATCAATATTCTCTCCATTAATATATTTATAAGATATTTCTATTAATCTTTTTGCTTCATTTAATGCACTATTATATAATTCATCAAAATTCTTATTAGATTTTTTATTATAATCACTAGGATAATGCCATATTTTTTTAGAAACATTTAAATATGAATCAGAAACTTCTTTAGATATTTTTTGGTAATAAGAAACACTTTCAAAACAAAAAAAATATTTAGGAGTAATAAAATCAACTAACTTATAGATACATCGTTTAAATCCTATAGAATCATATCTCCCTAAATATATATCTCTTTTCATTTGACATATTGCTTTATAATAATATTTGTCCATATTTTCAAAATTATAAACATTTTTAAAAGAATTATTTAATAAAACATTTAAATTATTTGAAAACCTCTTAGTATATAAAGCATACTTATCTACTCTAAAAGTATTAGAATTTAAATTTAAAAAACTTTCTATAATATAATTATCTAAAAAAGCCTCCATTATAGCATGTTTACCATTATATTTAAATGTTTCCTTATCATTTTTGTTGAATTGTCCAGATTTATATATTACATATGGATGAAAAGTAGAATCTAAAACATAATGACAAATATAACCACATAAAAATGAGAAAGAATCTTTATCATAATTATTACATTTAATATTATTAATAAGTTCAATAAAGAAATCTCTTGTTTTAGTATTATGACATATTTTTTGATATTTTCTAATAGACTTACCAGGAAAAATAGATATCAAATTATAAAACATCATTGGATCAGTTCCTTGAGCAAAAGTCTTCATTCTATCTAAATTAATTTTATCTTTAACTTCATCTGAAAGTAAATTATAAACATTTTCACCATGATAAGCATGAAAAAAAGTTGCTGGCATAAATACCACCCCTACTAGAGTAATATAATATCATAAAATTAAATTAAAACAAAGAAATATATGTTTATTTTTAATAATAAAAATGATAAAATTTAATAAAAGTAATAGAATTAATATACAAACAATACTATTTTAAATAATAGTTATAAAAAATATCACATAAATTTCATATAATACAAAATAAAGATATGATATAATGAAAAAGTAAGTTGTAAGTGAGATGATAAAATGATTGAAAAAAACTTTAAAACACTCGATGAACAAATAGAAATATATAAGAAAAAAGGCTTAATAATTAATGATGTAAAATTTACAAAACAAATACTACTAAGAGAGAACTATTTTTTCTTAAATGGCTATAGGCATCCATTCTATAATTCAAAAGATAATAAAACTTTTATAAAAGGAACAACATTTGAAGAACTATATAGTCTATTTTTGTTTGATAGAAGAACAAGAAATATAATGTTTAAGAATATTCTTATTATAGAAAATAATATAAAATCAATACTATCATATCAACTATCAAAGAAATATGGTTATAGAGAAAATGATTATTTAAAAGCCAAAAATTTTACACAAGACCCTCAAAAACAAAGACAAGTAAATGACCTAATATCAAAAATGAAAAGACAGATAAGAATAAATGGACCACAACATACCGCAACACAGCATTATTCATCAAATTATGGTTATATACCACTTTGGATACTTGTAAAAGTATTATCATTTGGGATAGTAAGTGAACTATATTCTATATTAAAAGATACAGATAAAGAAGAAATAGCTAACATGTATTCAGTTGATGCTACAACAATGGCAACATATCTTCAAATTTTAGCAAACTATAGAAACCTATGTGCACATGAAGATATTTTATATGAAAATAAAACTCAAGTTGAATTAAAAGATACTATTTATCATCAACTGTTAAATATTCCAAAAAATGAATTTGGATATATATATGGAAAAAGAGACTTATTTGCTTTATTAATTATTATGAAAACAATGTTATCAGAAGAAGAATTTAAATCTTTAACAATAGAACTAGATAATGAATTCAATACATTAAACTACAACTTAAAAACAATAAGTATAGATAAGATAATGCAAAGAATGGGATTTGTACTAAATTGGAAAAATATAGTAAATATTGAAAGGAGAAAAGAATAAAATGAAAAAGAAACATAATGGATTAAAATTATTATTAATTATATTGTTTGCATTTTTATTAGGAGGAGCAACCACATATTCAATACTAAAATACACACCCTTATTAAGCCAAACAATAGTAAAAAACACAACAACAACAATAAGAAATAAATCACAAGTATATGAAAAAAATTCACTTGCTGCATCAATTGATAAAATATATGATGCAACTGTATTAGTTGAAGGATTTAAAAATGGAGAACTAGGCGGTTCAGGTTCTGGTTTTGTATATAAAACAGATGATAAATATGGATATATTTTAACAAACCAACATGTTGTATCTGACTTTGATGAAATAAAAGTAGTGATGACAGATGAAACAGAAGTGGATGCTAAAGTACTAGGAGGAGATGAATATTTAGATCTAGCAGTACTAAGAGTTGATAAACAATATGTAACATTGATAGCTAATCTTGGAACAAGTGAAAATTCTAGTTTAGGAGATACTATATTTGCTGTAGGAACACCAGTTGGAACAGAATATATGGGAAGTGTAACATCTGGAATTCTATCAGGAAAAGACAGATTAGTTACAGTTAGTGTAGGTAATTCTTATTCTGGTAGTGATTGGGTAATGAGAGTATTACAAATAGATGCTGCATTAAATCCAGGAAATAGTGGTGGACCATTGTTAAATGTAAATGGAGAAGTAATTGGAGTATGTTCAATGAAACTTGTAAATGATCAAATAGAAGGAATGGCATTTGCTATACCAATAGAATATGCAAAAAGTCATTTAGAAGATTTAGAAAATGGTAAAAAAATAGAATGGCCATTACTTGGTATTTCAATGGCAAATGTAACAGATACTGCATTGTTATATAGAAATCAAATAATTGTAGATCAAGATATAAAAGAAGGAGTAGTTGTTGTTGAGCTATCAGAAGGAACAGGTGCTGCAAATTCTGATCTTAAAAAGGGTGATATTATTATTAAACTAAATGATAAGAAAACACCAAATATTGCATATTTAAGATATGAATTATATCAACATAATGCAGGAGATACTATAGAAATAACATATATAAGAAACGGAAAAGAACATAAAACAAAAGTAACTCTATCAAAACAAAAATCATAAAACAAAACAATTAGATTATTGACAAATGATTATCAATAATCTTTTTTTATTATTAATAAACAAAATAAGATATAAAAATATTTAATATTATGATACAATATGAAAAGAGGTGATAAAAAATGACTTTAGCATTTGCAAGTGATCATAGAGGATATAAATTAAAAGAAGAATTAGTAAAATATTATGATACAAAAGTAGAAACAATAGATTGTGGAACATATAATGATATATCATGTGATTATCCAGATTATGCATTCAAATTAGGAAAGATTGTAGCAACAAAAAATGCTGACTTTGGTGTTGCTATATGTGGAACAGGAATTGGTATATCTATTGCATGTAATAAAGTAAAAGGAATAAGATGTGCAAAAATAGATAATGAAGAAGAAGCAAAAATAACAAGAAAAGATAATGATTCTAATATTGTAGCATTAAACGAAAATTTGGATGCAAAAACAGCAATAAAAATAATTGATAGCTTTATTAATACAAAAGCCTCAAATGAAGAAAAACATGTAAGAAGAATAAACAAAATAACAAAATATGAGGAAGAACATGAAAGGTAAAATATTTTTATACATATTAAACACAATACTTATATTATGGTCAATTGACTCAGTTAATATTAATCAAATATTTAAAAAAAACAGAATAACACAAGCAAAAGTATTTTATTTTTTTATATGTATGATATTAATATATTTATTAACAAATTTTGAAATGGATATTTTTGAAACTTTTAAAATTATTGGATAGGGGGGAAATAATGTTATCAAAAGACATAGGAATAGATTTAGGTACTGCGAATGTTTTGATATATGTAAAAGGAAAAGGAATAGTCTTAAATGAACCAAGCATTGTTGCAGTAGATAAAAAAACTAAAAAACCAATCGCAATAGGGAAAGATGCTAAAGAAATGTTAGGCAGAACACCAGAAAATATAGAAGCAATTAGACCTTTAAAAGATGGAGTTATTGCAGACTTTGAATTAACTGAAATAATGCTTAATGAATTTTTAACAAAAATAAAAGTAAAAAAACTATTTATAAAACCAAGAATACTAATATGTTGTCCAACAAATATAACACCAGTAGAAAAAAATGCAATAAGAGAAGCAGCTTCTCAAATGGGAGCAAGGCATGTATATATAGAAGAAGAGCCAAAAGTCGCTGCTATAGGTGCTGGACTTGATATATCAAAACCAACAGCATCAATGGTAGTTGATATTGGTGGTGGAACAACAGATATAGCAGTTTTATCACTAGGAGAAATAGTAACATCAAAACAAATAAAAATAGCAGGCAATCATTTAAACAATGACATTATAAAATATATAAGAGAAAAGCATAAACTAGTAATAGGAGAACTAACAGCAGAAGAAATAAAAACAGATTTTACAAATGTATTTAGTCCATCTAAAACAGAAAAAATGACGGTAAAAGGAAGAAATCTACTAACAGGACTTCCTGATAAAATAGATCTTACACAAGAACAAACAAAAGATGCTCTAAAAGAATCAATGGGTAAATTATTTAAATCAATACAACAAGTATTAGAAGATACGCCACCAGAACTATCTGCAGACATTATAGAAAAAGGAATAGTATTAACAGGTGGAGGAGCATATCTACAAGGACTTGTAGAATTTTTAGAATCTAAACTAAAAGTCCCAATATTAATTGCCGAAACTCCATTAACATGTGTTGCAGAAGGTGCAGGTAAATTATTAAATGATATTTCAAAATTAGAAAAAGAAGAATAAATAAGGAGGAATCATCCTTGTTAGAAGTAAAAAATATATCAAAATATTTTGATAAAATAAAAGCTGTTCAAAACCTATCATTTGAAGTAAACAAAGGTGAAATATTAGGATTATTAGGAGAAAATGGAGCAGGTAAAACAACTACATTTAGAATGATTTTAGGATTAATAAAACCAAATGAAGGAACAATTACTCTTGATGGAAATCCAATAGATTACTCACAAACCGATAAGATAGGTTTTACAACAGAAGAGAGAAGCCTACTTCCAAGTCTAACTGTAAAAGAACAAATGTTATTCTATGGTAATCTAAAGTCAATGGATAACAATAAAATAATTAATACAACAAAAAAATATCTAAAGATATTTGAAATGGAAGAGTATCTTAATGTTAAGATAAAAGAACTATCAAAAGGAAATAAACAAAAAATACAATTTATTTCATCAATAATAAATGAACCAAAATTACTAATATTAGATGAACCATTTACAGGACTAGATCCAATAAATGTAAAACTAATGAAAGATTGCATATATGAACTAAAAGAAAAAGGAACAATAATAATTTTTTCATCACATCAAATGGAATATATAGAAGAATTCTGTGAGAAAATAATAATACTAAATAAAGGAAAAACTATAGTAAATAATACTGTAGAAAATATAAAAAATGAATATAAAAAACAATATATAAAAGTAATAGGGAATATAGATATAGATAAATTAAAAGAAATAAATTATATAGAAAAAATAGAAAAAACAAATAAAGAATACCTAATAAAAATAAAAGAAGAAGATAAAATAAAAGATTTATATAAAGAACTAGAAAAATATAATATAACAAAATTTGAAATAAGCATGCCAACTATCAGTCAAATATTTATAGATAAAATAGGAGGCAAAAATGAATAAATTATTATTTTTAATAAAACACTACATAAAAAAGAAAGTTATATCAAAAGAATTCTTATTCGCAAATATCTTCTTATTATTATGTATAATATTATTATTTAATATTGATTCAATAATATATAAATTAGGTGGAAAATATAAAGAACCAATAAATATAATATTAAAAGATAATGCACAAGTAAAAAAAATATTAGAAAAAGAAATAGATATTATTAAAAAAACTAATGAAGATTTACAAATAAATATTGAAGAATCAAATGATGATATAAATGATATAGAAGAAAATATAAAACAAAA
>CADCRC010000026.1 GCA_902803795.1 uncultured Erysipelotrichaceae bacterium
AAAAATAAAAATAATATATATAGGAGGTGTTAAAAATGAGTTTTCATTACAGATATAGAAAACAAATAATAATAAGTATTCTAATAGTCTGCTTAATTACAACCTTATCATTATACTTTATAAGTAAAAAAACAAAAAGTTCATCTACAAAAATATCATTATCATCTAAAAAATCTAGTAGCCTAAAAAAGGAAAAAATTCAAACAACTGAAAAAATAGAACCAGAAGAAAAAAAAGAAGAAACATTAAATCAATTTAAAGTAGATATAAAAGGTCAAGTAATAAATCCAGGATTATATACAGTTGAAGAAGGAGCAAGAGTTGAAGATGTAATAAACTTAGCAGGAGGAATAAATGAGTATGCAAATACTGAAGTTATTAATTTAGGAAAAAAAGTATTTGACGAAATGGTAATTATTATATATTCAAATTATGAAGTAGAAAATTTTGAAGAAACAAAACAAAAAGAAAAAATAATACAAGAAGCTTGCATAAAACAAACACAAGATTCACTAAAAAATGATGCATGTATAATAGATAATAATATAAATAGCAATATAAATGAAGTAATAGATAAAAAAATAAATATAAATACCGCAACAAAAGAAGAATTAATGAATTTACCAGGTATTGGAGAATCAAAAGCAAACAACATAATTGAATACAGAAATAAAAACGGAAATTATAATTCAATAGAAGATTTATTAAAAGTATCAGGAATAGGAGAAAACTTACTTGCTGAAATTAAGGAAAATATTACTACTTGACACAACATATATAATTTTATTATTAATAGTATTTGTAATAACTTTATTAAGATTAAATATAAAAAGAACATCAATCTATAACAATAAAACAAAAAGTGTAAATGGTAACATTACAGAAATAATAAAAACAAATGAATATATAAAAATAAAAATAAAATCAAACAAATCAAATGAATATATACTGGGATACTACTATTTAACAAACAATAAAACATATTATAATCTAAAATTAAACGATTATATAAAAATATATGGAATATTTAATAAACCCAAAAATTCAACAACAAAAAATACATTTGACTATAAAAAAAATTTAGAAAACAATAATATATACTATATAGTACAAATAAATAAAATAAAAATATTAAAACAAAATAATAATTTATTCTATCATATTAAACAATTTATAATAAACAGACTAAATAATAATAAATATCTTTATTGTTTCATACTTGGAAACAAAGATCTAATAAGCCAAGACATGAAAAAAATATATCAAAACATAGGAATAAGTCACTTATTTGCTATATCAGGTATGCATATAAGCCTATTATCAAGTTTAATACAAAAACTATTAAAAAAACTTAAAATTGAAGAAAATAAAAGATATTTTATAACAATAATAATACTATCATTATATGGATTAATAACAGGTTTTAGTGCATCAGTATTAAGAGGTATATTATTTTATATAGTATTTTCCATAAATAGGATATTCTACTTCTATATAAAAAATTATAACCTATTTATAATAGTATTATGTATTTCTATTTTATATAATCCTAAATTTCTACTTATGATATCATTTTACTATAGTTTTATAATAAGTATATCTTTAATCATAATGAGTGAATATTTATCAAAAGGAAATTATATAATAAAATTGTTAAAAACATCATTTATATCATTTATAATAAGTCTTCCTATAAGCATATATAACTTCTATCAAATAAATATATTAAGTATACTTTTTAATCTAATATGTGTACCTATAGTAAGTATAATAATATTTCCACTTTCACTAATATGTACAATTTTCTCTTTTCTAATACCACTATATAATATATTAACAAATCTATTAGAATTAATAGCTACTTTATTTAATAAACTAAGTATATTTACATTTATAATATATAAGCCAAACATATTTATAATAATAATATATTATATTCTTATAATAATATTATTTATAGGCATCAACAGAAAACAAAATAAATTATATATACCTATAATAATATTAATAATAATAAATATATTATATAAAAACAATAATTCTTATATTGAAGTATTAGATGTAGGACAAGGAGATAGTATATTACTTCATTCAAACTCATGTAATATACTAATAGATACAGGAGGTAAAAAAAATTATAATAAAACAAACAATTACAATATAACAAATAATATAACAATACCATATTTAAAATCCCAAGGAATAAATAAAATAAACTATCTTTTATTAAGTCATGGAGATTATGATCATTTAGGAGAAGCAATTAATTTAATAAATAATTTTAAAATTAAAAAAATATATATAAACATGGGAAATATAAACTATTTAGAAAAAAAAATAATTAAAAATCATAATAATGTAAAAACATTTAAACAAAATGACCAAATAATCTGTGATAATTTTACAATTGTTCAAATAAATAAAGAATTTAATGAAGAAAACGATTCATCATCTATTTACTATATACAATTCAATAAAATAAAAATGTTATTTATGGGAGATGCATCAATAAAAAGTGAAGAATATATAATAAAAAAATATAATTTACCAAAAATAGATATATTAAAAGTAGGACATCATGGAAGCGATACATCAACATCAATAAGCCTAATAAAAACAATAAAACCAAAAATATGTTTAATATCAGTTGGAAAAGATAATAAATATGGTCATCCCAAAAAGGAAGTATTAAATAAAATAAAAAAATATTGTAAAATATATAGAACAGATTTAGATGGAACCATAGAAATAAAACTAAATGACAATTAAAACAAATAATAAAAATAATAATAAGAAAACAAAAAAATGAAATACTAAAAAAGTATATATAAACAAATATTTTCTTATTAAATATTGAATTATATAAATAAATTTGTTATAATTTACTTAATCAAACGGAAGGAGGGATGAAAAAATGGCAACCAAAGTAGCTGTAAAAGGAAATTTAGATCTAGCTTTAAAAAGATTCAAACAAAAAGTCGCTAGAGATGGAGTCCCTTCTGAATGGAAAAAAAGAGAAGCTTATGATAAACCTGGAGTTAAACGTCGTGCAGCAAAAAAAGAAGGAATCAAGAATACAAGAAAAAGAGCAAAAATAAAAAACTATTAATAGAGAAACTATTAATAGTTATTTTTTTTATAAAAAAATCATATAATAAATAATTATAACAATTATAAAATAAAAAAAAGAATTCTAATAAAAGAAAACTTTTTATTGTTGAATAGTTTGAACTGGACTTACTCCACCATAAACCTGAGTTGGTTGAACAGCTGTTTGTACCTGAACATTTGCACTAGGATCAGCACCACCATAAATAGTTGGCTGTTGATTAGGATTTACAACAGGCATAACCTGAGTTTGACCTAAAGATTGTACAGATGAAGCAGGAGAAACAGGCATAGGCTGAACAACAGGTTGTTGTTGAGTTACAACAGGTGCAGGTTGAGGTGTAGAAACAACTTGAGCAGCTTGAACTGGTTGCATTTGCGCACTTGCATCAACAGGTGCGGCAACAGGATTAACTACATTCAATGGTGCAGCAACTTGATTACTAACTTGACTTGCATCAACAGGGCCTTCTTGTGGAGGAACAACAACAGGTTGAACAACATCCTCAACTTGTGGACCAACAGGTTCAGTATTAATTAAAGGAACTTGTTGTACATTTGAATCTGGTTGAACACCAATAGGTGCAACAACAGGTTGTGGCTCCATAACAACAGGTGTCTGTGAAATAGGTTGTGTAGTAACATCAATAACTTGAGTAGGAATAGATGGTGGAACTTGCTCACCATAAACAGGAACAACACCTGTAGGAGGAACACCAAGATTTACATTTGCACCAGCAATATCACTAGTTTCGCCTTTATCCTTTTTCTTACCTACTATTAAAATTATAAGTGCGATTACCAATAATATAACACCTAAAGTAATTAAAATACCAGAAACACTTGTAAACCAAGATAAACTAAAATTCATAATATTTTCAACTCCTTATATTCTAATATCTACAATACTATAATTAAATTATAGCACATTGTAAAAATAATACAAATATTTTTTTATTCTTCTTTTAAATTATTGTAAACTTCTTGTACATCATCTATATCATCTAAAGCATCAAGAATCTTATACACCTTATCTTTTGTTTCATCATCAACATCACTATAAATTATAGGGACATATGTCAACTCACATTCTAAAAACTCAGAAACTCCAGCATTTGACAAAGCATCCTTAACACTAGAAAAATCATTAGCTGAAGTAGTTATCAAATATGTTTCTTCTTCTTTCTCAACATTATCTGCCCCAGCTTCTAAACAAGTTTCCATTATCATATTCTCATCATAGTCACTTGGAACAACTATACTTCCAGAATATTTAAACATATAACTTACCGAACCATCTGTTCCTAAATTACCACCATGTTTTGTAAATGTTGATCTTACAGCAGCAGCAGTCCTATTTTTATTGTCAGTTAAACAATCTACCATTATAGCAACACCAGATGGCCCATAACCTTCATAAACAATATGTTCATAATTTACATTATCACCAATTCCAGCAGCTTTTTTTATAGCATTTTCGATATTATCTTTAGGCATATTTTGTGCTTTTGCTTTATCTACAGCTAAACGAAGTGCAGAATTTTGAGCAGGATCTGGAGAACCACTCTTTGCAGCAACCATTATTTCTTTTGTTAGCTTCTGAAAAATCTTACCTCTTTGAGCATCAATCAATCCTTTTTTTCTATGAATTGTAGCCCATTTTGAATGTCCACTCATAATACACTCTCCTTTTCTCTTCGTTATAATATCACATTTATAAAAATAAATAAACAATTATTAATTTAAACTTTTAACATAAATTGTTTTTTCTACAATTGGTTTAATAGATTGCTCATTAAAAGGTTTTTCAATCATATCAACTATATCATAAGTAAAAGCTCTATCTATTGTATCTTTACTACTATCTCCAGAAATTATTGAAACAGGCATCTTACTAAATAAAGACTTTTCCTTCATATAATCTAAAACTTTAAATCCATCTACATTTGGCATGTTTAAATCAAGCAAAATACATACTATATTATCATTATTTAAATTAGAAGTAATAATGTCAAGTGCCTCTTGTCCATCTTTAGCATCAACAACCATATATTGTTTATCAAAAATTCTTTTAACAAAATTTCTAATGATATTTGAATCATCTGCAACCAAAATTGTTTCTTTACTAAGAACTAAATCAGACTTATCTTCACTACTATTAGAGCCAGCAATATCAATATTATTACCATTTAGATATTCTTTAATAATCATAATAGTTGAATCAACAAGTTCTACTAATTTTTCAAAATTAGATTCAATATAATACAAATCACCAACACTTGCTTTAGACTCATGCTCATAAGCAAAATCACCAAGCTTAATAAAGCCAAAATTTTTAGCATCACTTTTTAAAGAATGCGCATAAATACTATAATTATACATATCTTTACTATTCTTAAAACCATTCAACTTATCAATTTTTTCTTTTAAAGAAATAACAAGTTCACCTATTGTTTGATTATAAGTATTTATATCTCCAAACAACTCTAAAGATTTATCAACATCAACACCATTAGACTTCAAATAATTTATATCTCTCATAAAATCCTCCCATTATCATAAGTATATCATAAATAATTATTTTTTCTATAAAATCAAATAAAAAAATCAATAATTTACTATTGATTTTT
>CADCRC010000027.1 GCA_902803795.1 uncultured Erysipelotrichaceae bacterium
ACAGCAACTATGGCTATAATTCCAATTACCAAAGATACATCTTTCAGGGATATAGCTGCTACACTTGAATGGTGGATATTATTTGGTATAATTATTATTAGTAATAGTAAATCACCAAAAGACTCAGCATTAAAATGTTTTGTTTTCTTTTTAATTAGTCAACCATTAATATATTTAATACAAGTTCCATTTAGTTGGCAAGGATGGCATTTGTTTTCATTTTATAAATATTGGTTTATATGGACACTACTTACAATACCAATGGGATATATTGGATATTATATAAAAAAAGACAATATAATAAGTGTAATTATTTTACTTCCAATGTTGATATTACTATCTATTCTAGGTGTAGGGTTTTTCAGTAGTACAATAGAAAAATTTCCTCATCATATATTATCTGGTATTTTCTGTTTTACTGCAATAATACTTATTATATTAGGAGTATTAAATAAGAAAAAAAATATAATAATATCATTTGCTATAATAATTTTGTTTACTATTGGATATATATTAATTAGTAATGGAATATTATTTGATACATATAAAAAATATGAAGTATATGAAAATTTAAATAAATACAATATTACTTTAAGTGATGAATATTATATTTCTGGTTTTTTTAGTACAGAACAGGGATCCGCTGAAATTATAAAAAAAGATGGAAAGTATGTGTTAAAGTTAACTGGAATAAAAAATACAACTTATAAATTTGGTATATCAAGAGAAAATGATAAACAATTAAGATTTGAATATCATTTTGATGATGATGGAAAATTAGTTTTAAAACAAACAAATGAATTTAATTAAAGATATATTTGTATAAACGAAAAGAGTGTCATAATTGTAAACTGACACTCTATTTTATTATAAAAGGTTCCATATTTTCTAATTAAAATGAACCTAAATTACTATTGGAGAGGCCTACCAGATTTGAACTGGTGATCAGAGTTTTGCAGACTCATGCCTTACCACTTGGCTAAGGCCTCATAAAAGATTACAAATATTATTTTGAAATATTATTTGTATACTCTTTTTTTGCTTTCATCATATATTTTGAAATTTCTGTTTCAATCTCTGGCAAAGAATCAATATCAAGATTTGATATTGTAGTCATTTCTTTAACTGTATCAATGTATACTTTTCCCCAAAGCATTCCACTAGATATTTTTAAATCATTAAACATATCTGGTGTTATTGAATCTAAGAAATATCCAAACAATAATCTTTTTCTACCAATTAATATTCTTTGATTTGTAAGTGTAACACAACAAGTTTCTATCATATCAATTAAACTATCATTTTTTTGACCTAAAAATGTATATATTGGTGTTTCTCCGGGATTTATATGTTTTTCTACAATTTTGACATGCCTATATATTCTCCATGCAACAGTGCTTGGATATTTTTTCTTGAATCTTAAAGCTTGTTTTAAAATTAAAGACATACTAATCACCTACAAATATAGTATATCATATTTTTTCTATTTTTATACTATTTTTGTTTAATTTGTAATTATTTTTTTAATTGTAAGTATTCTTCATATGTGCATGATTTATCATAAATTGTTCCATCTTCTCTTATTTCTATTACTCTATTTGTTAATGTTCTATTTAATTCATAATCACGGCTTGTAAAAATCAAACTTCCTTTAAAATTTAATAATCCTTTATTTAATGATGTTATAGATTCTAAATCTAGGTGATTTGTAGGTTCATCTAATAGCAAGAAATTAGGTTCTTCTCTCATTATTTTTGATAACATGCATCTTGCTTTTTCTCCACCTGATAGAATATTAACTTTTTTGAATACATCATCGTTTGAAAAAAGCATTCTACCTAAAAAACCTCTTACCTCTTGTACATCTTTTACTTCACCATATTTTTCTAACCATTCTAGTATGTTATCATCTGTTTTAAAAAAATCAGTATTATCTTGTGGTAAATAACTCATATTAATGGTTTTTCCATATTCTATAGTTCCTTTATCATATTTTTCTTTACCTGATAAAATATCAAATAATAATGTTTTTGTTTGAGAATTTTCACAAATTAAGCATATCTTATCACCTTTATTTATAGTAAAAGATATTTTATTAATAATCTTTATATTGTCAATACTCTTTGTTAAATTTTCTACTTTTAATATATCGTTTCCTATGTTTTTTTCTATCTTAAAATCTATATATGGATATTTTCTAGATGATGGTATTATTTCTTCTAATGTTATTTTATCTAATAATTTTTTTCTTGATGTTGCTTGTTTTGATTTAGATGCATTCGCTGAGAATCTTGCGATAAATGATTCTAATTCTTTTATCTTCTCTTCTTTTTTCTTATTTGATTCCTTTGCTTGTCTTTGTAGCATAGTAGATGTTTCATACCAGAAGTCATAGTTTCCTACATACATTGTTATTTTATGAAAATCAATATCACATATATGTGTTACTACTTTATTTAAAAAATATCTATCATGAGATACTACAATAATTGTTTTAGTATATTCTATTAAGAATTCTTCTAACCAATTGATTGCTTCAATATCAAGTCCATTTGTTGGTTCATCTAATAATAATATTTCTGGATTATCAAATAATGCTTTTGCTAACATAACTTTTATTTTTAATTTAATATCTATATCCTTCATTAATTTATCATGATATTCTTCACTTATTCCAAGATTATTTAATAATACTTTTGCATTATATTCTGAATTGTATCCATCCATATCTTGAAATTCTTCTTCTAATTTTGCGGCAATTATTCCATCTTCTTCAGAAAAATTACTTTTTGAATATATCTCATTTCTTTTTTGCATTATATCCCATAATCTATCATTGCCCATTATTGTTGTATCTAAAACTTTGTAATCATCATATTTATAATGATCCTGTTCTAAAAATGATATTCTTCCATCTTTTGGTTTAATAATTTCACCTGTTGTTGTTTCTTGTTGTCCTGTTAATATTTTTAAAAATGTTGATTTACCTGCTCCATTTGCACCAATTAGTCCATAACAGTTTCCATCTAGAAATTTTAAATTAACATTTTCAAATAAAATATTATGATTAAATTGTAAACTAACATTTTTTAATTCTATCATTGTGACTCCTCTATTTATAAAATATAGATATTATTTTTACAAATTCATATAAAATAATATTACTATTGTTTATAGCAAATGATTTACCTATTGCTTTTCCTCCTATTGTTATGCTTGCAATAACTGCAGCAACAAATATTGATGTAGTTAAAAGATTTATATTTAAAATACTTGATAATGATAGTGCTATTGCAGTTCCTGCTGCACCTGATACTATTCCACATATATCTCCTATTACATCACAACAAAAGCTTGATACTTTTTCTGAATTTTTTTTGAATTTTACTGCAAGTTTTGCTCCTTTAACACCTCTTGCACTCATTGAATGAAATACACTTTCTTTACTTGATGTTACTGCAACTCCTATTATATCGAAAATTATTCCAATAAATATAAAAATCAGTGTTACTAATATTCCAAATAATATTGAAATATTTGGAATTAATGTATTACTTATAAATGACATAAAAAGAGAGATAATAAAAGAAATTAAAACTATTTTTATTATCCAGTTCCAGTTAACTTTTGATAAATGATTTTTGTGTAGTTTCTTATTAATTTTCTTTATATTTTCTTTTTCTTTATCCATGTGTTCTCCAATTTATATGGTGGCCTTAATATAGTTAACTTTGAATCTTAGGTCAAGCAAGATTTCCTTTTATTTTACATTATCGTTGCCAACAATGCGGTTCCCCTTTAAAAAATAAAGTATGTAAACATACGGCTTGATTACCACTTAGTATCCACTGCAATCCTATACTAAATCACTCTAGAGGATTTCCCCAGCAATTCTTTAAAATTAGTTCTCTTTTGCAGTAGCAATTTCATCTTATGACTCCCAAGTCTACCACTCAAGACAGGCTACACTATACATAACTTTCGTCACAATATAGGTTTTATCCTATTCCGTTATAAATCATCATTTGTAGCAAATTATAGATTTACGACAATAATAGGTCTCCACAAATGTGGGGTCAAAATCTATATGCCGTTATAGTTCGCCCCTACACTTTCATCTTCAGCATCCACCCAAAGCTGGGCGCAATAAGCAGACACCAAAGGCCTCATCGATATGCCCTTTAATGGTGTTTTAATCCCATCTTCATAAAAAAGAAATTGACTAGAATAATGTGCCACCTATTAAATAATATCATATTTTTGTATCATATTCAAATTATTCTTTATAATAGAAATACGATAAAATCAAATTTATCGTATTTTTATATTTTTTTTAATTTATCTAATCTTGCTTGTAATTCATTTTTTCTTTTCTCTTTTGCATTATCATCTTTAATATATTTATTGCTCTCCTTTATTAAAATATCTCCATCTTTTACATTTATATCTAATTCTTTTTTATTTAAATTAATTATTTCTTTTGTATTTAAATCTTGAAGTACTATTATGTCTTTTTCAATCCTATCTACACTATACATATTATCCTCCATTTGTATTTGTTTTTTCAAATTCAAAGTTTATGGTATTTCCATCACTTATTAGTTTTATTGTACCATTTTTATCTGTTCTGTAAATAGTAATATTTTGATTATTTAATCTGTTTAATATTGTTTGTGTTGGATGATTATATATATTATTTGTTCCAACACTTATTATTGCATATTTTGGATTTACTTTTTTTAAGAATTCTGTACTAGTTGATGTGCTTGCACCATGATGTCCTAATTTTAATACATTGCTTTTTATATTTTTATTTAATAGTTTGCTTTCTACTTTTTTTGATGCATCTCCCATTAACATTACTGAAATATTTCCATATATTAGTTTTATTACTATTGATGTATCATTAATATCTGATTCGTTATTAGAAATATTTAATATTTCTAATATTCCATCCCCTATATTATATTTATCGCCTATTTTAGGTGTTTGGAATGCTAATTGTTTGTTTTCTAAACTAGTTAAAATGTCTTCAAATGTAGCAGTTGTGATTACTTGGTCTGGCATATAAAAGTTTTCTATTTCAAAATTATCTATTATATCATCAAGTCCTCCTATATGATCTTCATGTGCATGTGTTCCAAAGACATAATTGATTTTGTTTATACCCATACCTTTTATATAATTTACTAATAGTTTTCCATCTTCATTGTTTCCTGCATCAATTAAGGCATTTGTATTTTTGTTATGTATTAATATTGAGTCAGCTTGTCCTACATCTATAAAATATATATATAAATTATCTGTAAAGTTTACAGGTTTTACTTCAATATTTTCATTTTCTTGCATACTAATTTGTATGTATTTACCTAGTATTTCTTCTATAAATTCATAATTTCCATTATCAAAAAATATACTATATATGAATATAATAATTGAAATTATTAATATTAACTCTTTTCTATATTTTCTTTTTCTTCTTGCCATGATATATCCTCCATTATAAATATATCATATTTTTTGTTTTTATTTTAAAACAAATATTAATTTAACAATAAAAAAATAGTAATTATTTTTACTATTTTAACTATATTATTTATTTTTTGTTTTATATCTTTTATATGAATGATCTACATCTAGATATCCATCTTCAGTACTTGATCCTGCATTTGTTACCATTGAATATCCTTGAACCATATCTCTTGTATATATTTCATCTTTAAATATATAATTTCTTTCTATTATTATTATATTTTTAAAATCAATTTTTTTATTATAATATTCTGATCCTGCAATCCATACTTCTAAATTAGATAGATTTATTTTTAAATCTCTTATATATTTATAAGTTGTTCTATTTAGGTATATACCTGCATAAAATCCTAATTCTTCTATTTTGTTTTTCCATGTATCAACCATCATCTTTAATTCTTCATAACTATATTGATATAATATATCAGGTTCTGGTTCAAAGTCTAAATATATTGGATAGGTTATTCTTTTGTTTGATATATTAGTTACTATTTTATCTATTTCTTTATTCATATATTCTTGTGTTTTATCTTTATTTAATCTTCCTTCTAATAGAGTATAGTTATATATTCCATAGTCTAGAGAATATAAAGATAAATTACGAGTAAATTCATCAAATTTAGTATCTTTATATATTCCATAGTTTGATCTTAATATTACAAATTTAAAATTTTCTTTCATCTTATTATAGTTATTATTTATATTATGATAAGATATATCACATCCTACATCAGGCATTAATAATTCTTCTGTTTCTATTTCTTTATGTAATATATTTGGTATTACTATTGTATCTTTCTTTTCTATGTTTTTTATATTGTTGTATTCTAATAATATATCTTTTGATATATTAAACTTTTTAGATATACTGTTTATTGTATCATTTTTATCTATTTTATATTCTAATCCTTCTATAAAATTATTTGAATTATTTAAATTGTTATTTTTTACAAATTCATGTATTTTATTATGTAGTCTTATTTCATATTCATATTCTGATATAGAATATTCTCCTTTATATGTAACTTTATTTGTTTCTTGAAGTATATATGCATCTAGTGGTTTTATTTTCAATTCATCTATTACTTTATTTAAATTAGAATCTGATCCATATAATCCATTATATATTTTATTTGATGTCATTAGATCTATATATGTATTTATTATTTTTTTCTTTTCTTTATTTGTTTTATTACTATTAATTATATTATCTATATTTAAATAAATACCTAAATCTATCTTATTTTTATTTATATATTCTTTTACATAGTCAACATCTTTATATATATCTATTAGGTTATATTCATCATCATCTATTATTAATCCTATGTGTTGGCCATTTTTAAGTATGTTTGATATAGTATTATTTATAAATAGTGGTTTATCATTATGATCTTTTATATTTACAAACATATAGTTTATTTTATCTTCTTTTTTTATTATAAATGAAAAAATTAATACTATGATTAGTATTATTGGTATTATAATACTTAAGTTTAAGTTTATTTTATTTTTCATTTAACTCCTTTATTATATTCAATGCAGCATTTGCTCCATCTCCAATAGATAGACTTATTTGTCCTTGTAATCTTATACAATCTCCTACTGCATATAATCTTTCTATATTAGTTTTATTGTTTTTATCTACAATTATATTATTATTATCTAATTGTATACCTAAACTTTTAGCTAAATCTGTAGAATTTGCTTCACCTATACATATAAATAATCCTGATATATTTATTGTTGTATTATCTTCAAATATTATTGAATTTAGAGGTGTTCCATCTAATTTTTTTATCTTTTTGTCTATTAATTCTATTTTTTCTGTTGTTGTATATTCTATCATTTGTTCATCTAATTTATTTTTATCAGATATTATGTACAATTTATTTACAATGTTTTTTAAATATTTTGCTTCATTTACTGCATATTTTGAATTACCTATTATAGCTACATCTTTATTTCTAAAAAAGAAGCCATCACATACAACACAATATGAAACACCTTTTCCTATATAGTCTTTTGTATATGGTAGATTAATATTATTTTTTCCTAGACCTAATATTAAATATTTTGAATAATAAGAATTAAGTGTTGTTTTTACTTTAAAATATTCTTCATTTTTTATTTCTAAAACTTCTTCTTTTTTGTATTCTATATTAAGTTTATCTATTTGATTTAATCCTTTTTGATATAATTCTTCTCCAGATATTTCTTCAAAGCCATAATAATTAATTATTTTCTTTGCTTTTTTTAATTTTGATTCTTGACTTCCTATAAGTAATACTTCTTTGTTAGCATTTTTTAAATATATTGAACTTGTTATACCTGCTGGACCATCACCTATTATAATAGTATCATAAATTTTCATAATTACATCTCTTTTCTTGTATAAATATATCTTTTATATTTAGGTTTATCATTATTTTCAAATATTAATTGTTTATAGTAATCATCTTTGTTGAAGTTTGGAAAATATGCATTTGCTTCATATTCTTGATTTACTTCAGTTAAATATAATTTATATGCATAATCTATAAATTGTTTATATATACTTGCCCCTCCTATTACAAATACTTCTTCATCAATAGTATTTATATATTTTAATAATGTATTTATATTATTAAATGTTATAATATTTGGATTGTTTATTATAGATGTTGTTAAAACTAGATGTGTTCTTTTATATAGTAATTTTGGTATTGATTCAAGTGTTTTTCTTCCTAAAACAATATTATGATTTATTGTAGTATTTTTAAAATATTTCATATCTTCTTTAGAATAAAATACAAGTTTGTTATTTAAACCTAATTCATTATTTTTTCCTATTGAGGCAATAATTGATATGTTATTTTTCATTTCTTATCCCTTCTTATTTTTATATAATATATAATATATCTTATCAAAAAAAGATAGATTTTTAAACATCTATCTTTAATTTTTTTATGTGTTTTTTCCAATTTTTGTATTTCTTGTAATGTTAACTCCCGTTTTATCACCAATTTTTGATTCATAAGTTAAGATTCCATTTATATTTTTTAATGTTCCATCTTTAAATAAATCATATTTTCCAGAAATATTACTTTCTTTAAGATATTTTTTCAATGTTGCGATTCCTGTTGGAGTTAATCTAATTACATAGTCTGCATTAGTTATATTATATATTTGTCCAGTTTTGGCTTTTTCTTCTCGTGTTGATATTATATCTTTTGGATTTTTACTATAATTTGGATTTTTTCTTTCAAGTATTAGTTGTGCTTCTTCATCAGAATATATTTTTCCACTTTTTGAATCGGTTAGTAATTCACCATATGATTTCCAGTTATATCCTTTTTCTACCTCACTAATATCTTTAACTTCTATATTATTTGCATTTGATATTCCATCTTGTGCAATTGAAGAACTATTAAATTGAATTGCTTCATCACTTTCTTGAATTGATATTTTGTTTTGCTTTCCACAAGTGCAATCATTTGTATTTGCTTGTGAGGTTGTTGAATCCTTTCCTTTTCCTTCTGTAGCATAGAAGCAATATATATCAAAATTCCACTTATATTTTCCAAATGAATGAATTGATGTTTTTATATTATATCCATCTAATGTTGGCTTGTTATAACTATTTTCTACATCTTCTAATTTTGGTTGTTCTGTTAATAGTAAACTTAAATAATCCTGTTTACATGTATTAGAACATATATTATAATCTTCTGCTGTTTGAATTATTTTATTATAGAAGTTTCCATTTACTGGACTACTACTTGTGTCAATACAGAAGTTATCTTTTAGGAATATATATTCTGGACCTGGTTTGCATGTGTATTGATATGATCCACCTTTTGTACTTCTCCACACTCCTTGAAGTGATAGAGTTGTATGATAGTATCTACTTCCTATTTTGCCAGTACTTGTTACTAAATTGTTTAGTGAATCGCCAGAATTATAGTAATAACATCCACCTAATCTTCTTATTATACTATTATTATTTAACGCAGTTGTATTTGTATCCCTACAGTAATTTGCATATGCTCCATTATTTTCTACAGTATTTGTTGAACATAGTAAATCTTGATTACTACATTTTGTTTTTGAATTAGCATCACATTTTATACTTCCTTTTTCATTAGATGTACAGCTTTTTGAACTTAATTCTGTATATGGATATTGAATTGTAATTGATTTTTCTGATGCTTTTCCATCTGATGTAGTTTTATTGATTTTTACTCCTGTTCCCATTGTATAAGTTGTTGATGTTACTGAACATACTGATTTAGCTGTACATTTACTTGCTTCATTATGTAATAAAGACATATTGTTTGCTAAATCCACTTGATACATATATGGATTAACATAATAATCTCCTAATCCTAATGGTTCTGCATACCATGTAACTGCACTACATGATTGACTTGCTTTCATCTTTGGGAAATCTTTATCTTCTGGATAAACAAATGTTTGTGCTTTAAATATACCATCATCATAATCGTTTAATGAAAAGTTATGAGCTGCTCTCCAGAAATATTTTTTTATATAAGTATCTAAATCCATATCCATAATTGTTGGATAATAATTTCCATATGCAGGAATTGTTGCAACTAGTTGTTCTTTTAATGTGTCGGCATTCTTTTTATCATTGTATATAGCTGTAAAGAATGGTACTCTCATGGAATTTATATATTTAAATTTTAATAAATCATATCTATTTATTAACATTATTGATTCATAAACTAGATTTTGAGTATTATATTTTGGATCATTAATTGGATATATTAATTGTCTATTATGTGAATTAGCAAATTTTAGTAAATATTTATAGTATCCAAAATCTACTTTGTATTTGCCTTTTGCTGCTGTAAAATCATTACTCATCCAGTTGTTTCTAGCTGAACTTGAATACCAGTGATATCCATTACTTGTTTTATAAAAGCATCCCTCTGGATTATAATTTAAACATTCTTTTAATGCTCCATTTGGTTTTGGTTGTGTAGTTTTTATCGCATTATTTGTATCTTCACGAACTATTGATTTTCCAGCAAGTTTACTAACAGCTACATTAAAATCATTGCTTGACATATTTTTGCTTTCTATATTACTGCCATATGTTTTACTATAGCATTGCTTACTACATTCTGCAGAATATTTTCCACCATCACATTCATTAATACAATTTTCGAATATATTATTTGGTCCTGCACCTTGTGATACAATATTATCTGCATGTATTGTGTTTGGTTTTGGTTCTGATACTAAGTAAATATCATTACAATTTGGTCTTATATTTCCATTTGCATCTTTACAAGTTGGAAAATTTTGAAGTACTCCTATTTTATTATCAAATGCGACTTCACATCTTGTATAACTTGTTATTTTTACTTTATATTCAAAACACATTCCAGCTTTTACAATTTGTGGAGGATAATATGCAACTTTTACTGCTTCAGCACATTTTCTTGAACAAACTGTTTGTTTGCTTGCTTCTACAGTTTTACTACTCTTTGGAACACTTGTATAATTACCTTTATTTTCTTTTACATCTATTGTGTTAAATTGATATTTAACACTATATTGTGTATAATTTGTTTCTTCATAGTAGTAATATGCTTCATTTAAAAAATTGTATTTACTTGATGCCTTTGTTGATGCAGCATGATTGTATGTAAATATATTGTTTCCATTACCTGCTTTTGTCTGTTTTACTATGAATCTATTTTTATTTCCATTTGCATCTATACCATAATTACTTCTACTATCTAATATTTTACTATAACATGCTGATTTATTAATGTCATTTGTATTATATTTTTTACTTGTAACACCACCACTAATTACTCCACCTGTATCAGAATAAACTTCTCCATATTTAATTGCTTTTTGTTTCCACGAATTAAATACTTCGTCAATTCTCTTTCCATCTTCATTTGTTACAATTTCATCTTCTTTTGTATCTGCCCTTATATTTGCTTCATTATTATACCCTTCAGTTCGATTTCCACCAAAATCACTATTTTCAAATTTAGATATATATAGAATATGTATTGCATTAGCTATATAGTCTAAAAATTTATCTTCTTTTTGAGGATATCTCATACGTTGAATACATTTTCCTTCTTCTTGACAGTCTTCCTTTTTTATATCTAATTTGTTGTTCATTTCTGCACTTATTTCATTTCCAGGAATATAAGTACAATAGTCGCCAATTAAATTTTGATACTCTGCTCTAAAGTTATTTAAAGATAAATCAAATGTAGGATTTTCATCTATATTAAGTAATAATTTGTTGTTTGATAAAGATATATTATTATTTATAATTAGTGAATTATAATTGCTTCCAAATTTATTTTTTAAATATGTTATAAATAATTTTTGTGAATTATTTGTTGTTTTAGTATTTATTGCACTACCATGTAAGAAATCACATACCCATTTATATGGATTTTTTACTAATGGATTATACCACCAATCTACTTCTTTAGCATTTTCTACAACATCTTGGTTTGCAAAATCTGCATATAAAGAATAAATCATTTTAAATCGAAATCTTTTTAAAATTTTTTCTCTATATTCATCATTATTTTCTCTAAATCCATCTTCATCTTCATCAACACCAATTTTTCTATATTGATAGTATTCTCGCCTAGTTCTTCCTGTAATATAATCCATAATATCGAAATTATTATTAGCTATAGGATATTCATTATCATAATAATAATCATTATAATAATCATTATTATAGTTGTTTATCTCATCTTGACAATAACAATATCCTGCTGGTTCACCATATTTATTGTCATATGGTACTTTTACTTTTACACTTTCTCTTTTACAATTATATAAGCTTGTTCTTATATTTGGATTTACTTTAGATGCATAAAAAAATATATTATTTTTTCCAACTGTTTGACCAAATGAGTTATAAGATAATACTTCATTATATGATGCACAACAACTTAATTGAAAATTTATAGGTTCGTCTGAATAGTAACCACATGGAGCAATTTTAAGATCATCAACATCATTGTAATAATTTAAATAGGCTTGATCCAAAAAAGCTTCATAAGATCTTTTTACGGTATTATCTGATCTTTTCATTACAGTTGGATCTGTTCCTTCTACTAAATCAACTGATACTGCTATCTGACATATTCCACCATTTGCAGAACAATCTAAA
Source organism: uncultured Erysipelotrichaceae bacterium (assembly GCA_902803795.1). Taxonomy (GTDB): domain Bacteria; phylum Bacillota_I; class Bacilli_A; order RF39; family UBA660; genus RUG14903. Next base: position 12,701 of record CADCRC010000027.1, read on the forward strand.
TTTTTAGCAACAAAATCTGTTGTTTTCCATACATATTTGTTGCCTTGTTTCTCAACCCACATTTTAATTGTTCCAGATTTTTTTAATGTATTGTTGCTAAAAAATTGTATAGCATCAACTGTTATATCCTTATCTTTCTTTTTACCTTTATCACCTGTTTTTTCTATCATATCTGTATATTGATAATATGAATCATATATTGATACCTTAAATTCTATAGCTTTATTATTTTTTGTCTGATCATATAATAATTTCAAATCTCCTTCTTTCCATGGACCTGAAGCTGGATTTGCAGTAACTACAAGATTATATTGTTTATTATTATTTTTATTATTTTCTATATTAATATCTATATTATATAAATCTTCATCTTTTACATAAGTTTCTCCTCTTGCAGTATAATCTTCCAATATATCAGCATAATATCTGTATTTTTCAGATACAAAATCACTATCTTTATCTTCTCCATCTACTTCTTTAACATAGTAAGGTGCACTTACGCTCGGCATTGCTTTTACTTCAAGAGTTATCATAAATAATATTATAAAACATAAAACTATAATTTTGTTATTCTTCATATATCTCACCCTATTTTCAGTATAACATTTTTTTATTGTCAATGCAATTAATTTACTCATATAAAAACCTCGCTTCTTTTTTTAAGAAACGAGATTCATATTATTTATCATGACTATTTTAAATTAATCATC
>CADCRC010000028.1 GCA_902803795.1 uncultured Erysipelotrichaceae bacterium
AGTAGTCAAGTGTATACATAAATTAAAACAAAAAAAATCGAACTATAAAAGTTCGATGAAATTTACAAATGGAGTGAGCGAGGGGAATCGAACCCCCATCACAACCTTGGCAAGGTCGTATACGAACCATTATACTACGCTCACATCAAACTAAACATTTAATGTAAATCACAAAAATATAATATAATATTTTTGTACAAAAGTCAATATTATTAATACAAAAGATAAAATATATGATATACTTTAAAAAGAAAAGAGTTTTATAACAAGAGGAGATGCATATTTTGAGTAGAATTAAAAAAACAAAGAAAAGTCTATTACAGAGACTAATAATTAGTTTATTTACTTTACTAGTTATTATAACTAGTAGTTTTACTATATATCAACTTTATTTATTAACAACAATGAAAACAAATAAAATATACTATGCAATTGGAATAATAATAATAATAGATTTGATTTTTATAGTTAGATCATTTATTGTAAAATCAGACACAAAAAGAAAAAAACATAGTTTAAAAATATATCTAATTACATCATTTATTTTTGCAACACTAATAGGTGGTGCAGGATTTATAATAAATCATATGTATGGTGCAGTAGACAACATGAACAAAAAATATGTAACATACTCATCATCATTAATAGCATTAAAAAAATCAGAGTTTAAACAAATAAATGATATATCTGATGCAACAATAGGAATACTATCTGATAAAAAATCACCAGATGGCAATATTATTCCAAAAGAAATAATTAAAGAAAATGATTTAGAAGATGATAATACAATATCAGAATATGAAGACTATACATCAATGCTATCAGATCTTTATTCAGAAAAAATTGAATTAGTTTTTATGCCATCATCATATGCAACAATGTTTTCAAATATAACACAATATGAAAAAATATCAGAAGAAACAAATATAATAGTAAGTAAAGATAAGAAAATGAAAAAAACATCTACAGCAAAATCAGAAACTGAATCACTTTCAAAATCAGTAAGTGAGCCATTTACTATTTTATTGATGGGAATAGATTCAACAGAGGAAGTATTAGAAAAAAATGCTGTTGCAAACGGAGACACTTTAATTTTAATTACATTTAATCCAAAAACAATAAATGCAACAATGATGTCAATACCAAGAGATAGTTATGTTCCGATAGCATGTTTTAATGATAAAGCAGAAAATAAAATAACACATGCAGCAGCATATGGAAATGATTGTATGATAAATACAATTGAAGAATATTTTGATATAAATATTGACTATTATGCAAAAATTAATTTTAAAGGATTTGTTAAATTAATTGATGCAGTAGGAGGAGTAACAGTAGATGTTCCAAAAAAACTATGTACTGACTCATCAGATAGAACTGGTGAAATATGTATAAATAAAGGTGTTCAAACATTATCAGGAGAAAAAGCATTGGTATTTGCAAGAAACAGAAAACAACTAGGAAATGGAGATTTTGGAAGAGCACAGCATCAACAAGAGATAGTACAAGCATTATTAGAAAAATTAAAAACAATAAATTCAATAAGTGATTTTTCCACAATTCTTGATACTATATCAAACAGCATGGATACAAATTTAACTACAAAACAAATCCTATCTTTTTATAATGTTGCAAAAGATATACAAAGAAACACGTTAATTTCACCAACATCAAGCCTGATAAATATAGATAAATTATATTTACAAGGTGATGGACAAATGATTTATGATGAAAGAGCAAAAATGATATTATGGGATTATGTTCCAAATAAAGAATCAAAAAAAGATATAATTGAGGCAATGAAAGTAAATCTTGGATTAAAAAAACATAAAGAAATAAAAGAATTTTCATATTCAATAAATGAACCATATGAAAAAGAAACAATAGGATATGGACCATATGATACAAATTACAAATATGAATTATTACCAGACTTTACTGGAGATTCATATGAATCTGCAAAATCGTATGCTAATAAAAATTCAATAAATGTAACTTTTATTGGAAATAGTGGATATGTAATAAAACAAAGTGAACCATCAGGAAGAAGATTAGATAAAATAAATAATAGTGTAGTATTAACTCTTTCTACAGCAACCAAATCACAAAAAGAAGAAGAAGAAAAACGTGAGAATCAAGAAAAGAAAGAGAAACAAGAAGAAATAATAATTAATAAAAGTAAAAAAGAAGAAATCAAAGAAGACGAAGAAATAAAAAATGAGAAAGAAGAAGAACAAGAGGATAATAAACAAGAAGAAACAGAAAAAAGAAATGATGAAGATGATAATTAATTAGAATATTTGAATTAAATATGATATAATATATTTTAATTTATGGGGGATAAGTTATAATGAATAAAGATGAAAAAAAACAAGAAAAGGAATTAAGTTATCTAATATTTGCAAAAGAACAAATAAAAAAAGCAGCAATTAAAGAATCAAAACATTTATTTAATAGACTAAAGGACTTAAAAAAGACAAAATATAAATCAGCAAAAGAAAAATATGAAGAAAGAGTAATATGCGAAGAATTATATATTAAAGCAAGAACAATAGAAGAAACAAAAAGAGATATAAAAAAATATAGAACAAGATTACTAAATCTAGGAAATAATAAATCTAGATTAAAAAAATAAGGAGGAATATGGATAATTATTATTTTATAAATTATGGAATATTATTATTAACATTACTTATAACACTTGGAGCACAGGGATATATAAATTATAAATATAATAAAACATCGAAAATTCAATCTAAAATATCAAAAACAGGAAAAGAAACAGCAGAAAAGATACTAAAAGAAAATGAATTAAAAAATGTAAAAGTTACTTTTATAAATGGTAATCTGACAGATTATTATGATCCTAGAAAAAAAATGGTTAAGTTATCTGAAGGAGTATATGATAAAACTAATATTGCAGCAATAAGCGTTTCAGCACATGAATGTGGACATGCAATACAAGATAAAAACAACTTTTTTTTCTTAAGATTAAGAAGCGCATTAGTACCAATAGTAAACATTTCAAGTTCAGCAGGTTATATTGCAATATTAATAGGAGTTATTTTTTCAAGTATTAATTTTATATGGATAGGAATAATATTAGAGGCAGCTATTTTACTATTCCAAGTTATAACTTTACCAGTTGAATTTGATGCTTCAGCAAGAGCGTTAAAACAATTAGAATCTCTTAATATACTAGATGATAAAGAATTAAAAGAAGCAAAAGGAATGTTAACTGCAGCAGCACTTACATATGTAGCATCAGTCGCAACATCACTACTTGAAATATTAAGACTTGTTATGTTATATACAAGAAGAGAAGATTAGGGTGATAACATGACAATTAGAAAAAGATATTTTTTTAGAAATGGATTATTAATGGGAATAATAATACTTTTGGCAGTATTCTCAACATATATAATCTATAATATGTTTAATAAAGAAAGACATGTAAATTATATATCAAAATCATTAGATATAGTATTTCATGAAAAAACAGGTGCACAAATTAATATAACAAAAATAACACCTGTAGTTGATGCAGTTGGACTTTCATCAAAAGGATATTCTTTTACAGTAACAAACAATTTAACAATTCCAATAACTTTTAAAATAAAACTTGTAGATGATAAAAAACAAATAAAATTAGACAATTGTAAAGAAGATATAATACCAAAAGACAATATCAAATTAAGTATAAATGCTAAAAATAATAAAGATAGTGAGATTCAAACAATTGATATGATTGAAGATAATATTGTAGGAGAGTACACATTACCCGCATTAGCTAGTTATGATTATACAATTAGGGTATGGATTAAGAATGATACAGAATTAGTTAGTGGTTCAAAAAAACATTATCATGGCTTAATTCAAATTGCAGAACTTGATGATAGTATAGCCATAATAGATGAAAGTACAGAAGAAAAAAATATAAATAGATTAGAAGAACAAGAAGAAACAGAAGAAAAAGATAAAGAAATAGATGAAAAAGATAAAGAAAATGAAGAAAAAAGTTAAACATACTAACAAATTTATTAAAAACCATTGATATTTTTAACTTTTTTATGTAAAATATATTGAAAAGCGATTTAAGGAGTGATAAAAATGTTAATATTAAATATTCAAATGTTTGCTGTTCCATTTCGTAAAGTTTCAAAAACTCGTAAAAGAACAAGACATGCACATAATCAAATAAGTGCACCAGCAATGGTAAAATGCACTAATTGTGGAGAAATGATTAAACCACATATGGTATGTCCTCATTGTGGAACATATAAAAAAGAACAAATAATTGAAGTAAAAAGTAAAGCATCTGAATGATGATGCTTTTCATTATTTTTATAGAAATATATATAAGAGTATATTCTAATATATAATTATTTATTTAATAAATAGAAACAATATATTATATATATTCGAGAT
>CADCRC010000029.1 GCA_902803795.1 uncultured Erysipelotrichaceae bacterium
CTTGTTATAAAACAAAAACATTTAGGATCTGATCATTTACCTAAATATATTGATGATATTATTAAATATTTGGAATCTAAAAATGTGAAGTTTATTGATAATTGTCATGTAGATGATATTGATAAAAATAAAGATGAATATAAAATTTTATGTACAAAATTAAATAAAAAAGAAACAATAAAAACAAAGTATGTTGTTGTTGCTCCAGGTAGGACTGGTGCTAAATGGGTACAGGAATTAGCTGATAAATATAATATTAAATATACTTCTCAATCTATAGAAATAGGAGTTAGAGTTGAAGTTAGACGTGATATATTAGAAGATATTACTAATGTTATTTATGATCCTACAATATTTATTAAGACTAAAACGTATGGAGATGAGATTAGAACATTTTGTACTAATCCTGGTGGTTTTGTTACAAAAGAAAATTATTATGGATATATATGTGTAAATGGACATGCCTTAAAAGATGAAAAGTCTAATAATTCTAATTTTGCATTTATATCAAAAATAAATTTAACTCAACCTGTTACAAATACAAGATTATATGGTGAATCGATTGCTAGAATTGCAAATGTACTTGGAGATGGTAAACCTATTATTCAATCTTTAAAAGATTTGAAATCAGGTAGAAGATCAGAATGGCATAGATTAAATAAAGGTTTTATAGAACCTACTATGAAGGATTGTGTTGCAGGTGATTTAGCACTTGTTATGCCACATAGGATTATTACAAATATAATAGAAGGAATTGAAATATTAGATAAGATAGTTCCTGGTGTTAATAATGATGATACATTATTATATGGACCTGAAATTAAATTTTTTTCAAATGAAATAGAAACAAATAATAAATTTAAATTAGAAAATGATAATATTTATTTTATAGGTGATGGTGCAGGTAAGGCAGGTAATATAGTTACTGCTTCTGCAACTGGACTTGTTAGTGCAAGAGATATTTTAGAGAGGATGAAATAATATGAAAAAAAAGATTTTATTGATTATTACTATTATAGTTTTATCATTTATGTTGAGTGGTTGTTTAGGTGATATGGATAATGAAGAAACTAAAATAAAAGAGGATTTGCTTGGAATAAAATATACTGATTCAAATGATATGGAATTGAAATATAAAACTAGTAATCCTGTTGTTGCTTTAAAAGTTAAAAAATATGGAAGTATTGTAATTGAACTTTATCCGGATACCGCGAAAAATACTGTTAATAATTTTATTTATTTAACTAAAACTGGTTTTTATGATAATAATACTTTTCATAGATTAGTACCTGGTTTTGTATTACAAGGAGGAGATTCTACTGGTACTGGAACAGGTGATCCTGGTTATTCTATTAAGGGAGAGTTTAGTGAAAATGGTATTGAGAATCCTTTGTCTCATAAAAAGAAAGTTGTTTCAATGGCAAGAGCTACTGATCCTGATTCTGGTGGATGTCAATTTTTTATTGTTTTGGAGGATAATGAAGCAAGTTTAGATAATAAGTATGCTGCATTTGGTAAGGTAATTGATGGATGGAAAAATGTTGAGAATATTGTTGATAATGAGAAAGTGTTAGATAGTTCAACTGGAAAATTAAAAAATAATTTGACTATTGAAAAAGCTGTTGTTGATTTAAATGATTATGGTTATGAAGAGCCAGAAAGGATAGAAAAATAATAATGGATGAGTTGTTTGAAAAACTAAAGATAAAACCAATTAGAAAAGATTTATATTCTATTGCATTTTCTCATAGTAGTTATGCAAATGAACATAAGAAAAAATCTGATTATGAAAGATTGGAATTTTTAGGTGATGCATTACTTGAACTTGTAATGTCTGATTATCTATATAGAAATTATAGAGAAGATGAAGGAACAATGAGTAAAGTTAGAGCTTCGTATGTTTGTGAGAAAGCTCTATATAGATATTCAGAAGATTGGGGTTTTACTAAATATATTAAATATGGAAATGGTGAGAGTCAAAAGCCAGATGAGCAAGCACATGTTGCGATAATTGCAGATATTTTTGAATCGTTGATGGGAGCTATATATTTAGATTTAGGATATGAAGTTTCTAAAAGAGTTATACTTGATATAATAACTCCTTATGTAGAAAATCCGGATGTATCTTTTTTCTATGATTATAAAAGTAGTTTACAAGAGTATGCTCAGGCTGAACATAGGGTTCCAGTTTATGAGTTAATATCTGAGGAAGGACCTGCACATGATCCAACATTTACAATACAAGTTAAAATAGATGATATTGTATATGGCAAAGGTGTTGGTTCAAGTAAGAAGGATGCTGAACAGAAAGCAGCTTTTGAGGCATTGAATAAATTAGCAAAATAGAAGGAGGAATTCAACATGAGTAAGATTAGAATTTTTGCATTAGGTGGATTAAATGAGGGTGGAAAAAACATGTATATTGTTGATGTAGATAATGATATATTTGTTTTTGATGCTGGATTAAAATATGATAATGATTTGAATTTAGGAATTGATTATATTTTGCCTAATATAAATTATTTAGTAGAAAATAAAGATAGAATTAAGGGAATATTTGTAACACATGGTCATGAAGCAAATTTTGGTGCAATACCTGATATATTGGAACAAATTCCGGAAATAAAAATTTATGCTTCTAAATTAACAAATGAAATAATAAAGAGAAATTTAAGAGATGATTTACAAAAGAGTGCAAATTTAATTGAACTTGAAGCTAATAAGATGGTAATATTTGGAAATAATTTTATATTTCCGATGAGAGTTACTCATTCAATTCCTGATGCATTTTGTTATGTATTAAATACTCAAGATGGTGCGATTGTTTATACTGGAGATTTTACTTTTGATGTTACTATGAAGGGTGCTTATGAGACTGATATTGGAAAACTTGCACATGTTGGTAAGAAAGGTGTTTTATGTTTGCTATGTGAATCTTGGTATGCTGATATGCCTGGTCATACATCTCCACATGATAGAGTTGCAGATTTTATTCATGAGGTGTTGTTATCTGCAGAAGATAGAGTTATAGCAACTGTGTTTCCATCACATTTTTATAGAGTGCAGGAAATATTTGATGAAGCTGTTAGAACAAGAAGAAATATTATAATAATGGGTAAGGCTTTACAAGCTGAAATAATGAGTGCAATAAATGAAAATTATTTAACAATAGATACTTCGAGAATTTTATCTCTTGATCATTTAAATGATAAGAATGTTGTTGTACTTGTATCTGATTTGAAAGAAAGACCTTTTGCAAATTTAAATAAAATAATTAATGGTAAAGATAAATTTATTTTTATTAAACAAACTGATACTGTATTTATTACTGAACCATCTTATCCTGGAATTGAAAAGCAGATGGCTCTTGTGATGGATGAAATATCTATGCTTGGAGCAAATGCTGTATCACTTTCTAGTAAGGAACATTTATCTCATCATGCTTCGCAAGAAGATTTAATGATGATGCTTAATTTATTAAAACCAAAATATTATTTTCCTGTAAAGGGTGAATATAGACTTCAATATGCTAATGCAATGGTTGCTCAAAGTATGGGTATATCTCCTGATAATATTATTTTAAAACAAAATGGAGATGTTGTTGAGTTTGTTGATGGAGTGATGCAAGAGTGTTTTGATAAAGTAGATAATGAACCTATTTTAATTGATGGAAAGAGTGAAGATCCAATTGGAGAAATGGTTTTAAAGGATAGAGAAGCTTTAGGACAAAACGGTATTGTCATAATTTGTTGCTCTATTGATAAACAAACAAAAGAAATATTATCTGGACCTGAGACTATGACAAGAGGTTTTGTATATGTAAAAGA
>CADCRC010000030.1 GCA_902803795.1 uncultured Erysipelotrichaceae bacterium
AAAAGGGAATTTCTTTGTTGAGCAATGTTTAAGTGCTGATCGGGCACGAAATTATGCAAGAGATGTTATTAAATATTTAAATCTACAAGATGATATTAAAATTGATTTACAATAGTTAAAACATATTTATTTTATATATGTTTTTTCTTGTTCTAAACAGTTTTTTTGCTTTATTTATGTTATAATTATTTATAGATATCGATTAAATGGGATATGCCTAAGTTTAGGAGGTAAATAATGAATAATAAAAAAGAGCAAGAAAGAGCAGAATTACATAAGACTATATGGAGCATAGCAGATGATTTAAGAGGATCTGTTGATGGCTGGGATTTTAAACAATATGTTTTAGGCTTATTATTTTATAGATTTATTTCAGAAAATTTAACCAATTATATCAACGAGGGAGAAAGAAAAATAAATCCTGGTTTTGATTATGCTAAATTAGATGATGCAACAGCAGAAGCAGATAAATATAATATAGTCAATGAAAAAGGATTCTTTATTAAACCAAGTGAGTTATTCTGTAATGTAAGAGAAAAAGCAAAAGATGATAAAAACTTAAATGTAACTTTATCAACCATTTTTGATAATATTGAAAATTCAGCAAAAGGGATGCCTTCTGAAGATGATATGAAAGGCTTATTTGATGACTTAGATGTTAATAGTAACAAATTAGGTAATACAGTTAATGAAAGAAATGAAAAGCTTGTTAAAATGCTTAATAAAATTGGCGATTTAAAATTAAGTGATCATGATAATACAATAGATGCATTTGGTGATGCATATGAATATTTGATGACTATGTATGCATCCAATGCAGGTAAATCTGGAGGGGAATTCTTTACTCCACAAGAAGTGGGAGAATTACTTGCTAAAATTGTTATTGGAGATAAAAAAGAAGTTAATAAGGTATACGATCCAGCATGTGGATCTGGTGGTTTACTTTTAAAATTTGCAAAAATATTAGGAAAAGAAAATGTTAAGCAAGGATTCTTTGGACAAGAAATAAATTTAACAACATATAACCTAGCAAGAATTAATATGTTCTTACATGATATAAATTATAATAACTTTAATTTAGCTAGAGAAGATACTTTAATTCATCCAATGCATTGGGATGATGAACCTTTTGATGCAATAGTATCTAATCCACCATATTCAATACATTGGGCAGGAAAAGGAAATCCATTATTAATTAATGATCCAAGATTTTCACCAGCAGGAATATTAGCTCCATCAAGTAAGGCGGATTTAGCATTTACTATGCATATGTTATCTTGGCTATCTGCAAAAGGAACTGCAGCTATAGTAGAATTCCCTGGTGTACTTTATAGAGGTGGTGCAGAACAAAAAATTAGAAAATATATGATTGATAATAACTATGTAGATACAGTTATTCAATTACCATCAGATTTATTCTTTGGTACTTCCATTGCAACATGTATTTTAGTATTAAAGAAAAATAAACAAGATAATAATATCTTATTTGTTGATGCTACTGATGAATGTGTTCGATTCACTAACAAAAATAAGTTATCAGATGATAATATTAATAATTTAGTAAATATAATAAAAGATAGAAAAGGTGTAGAAAACAAATCATACTTAGCTACATATGATGAAGTTAAGGAAAACGACTATATTATTACTGTTAGTTCATATTTAAAAAATGGTGATGTTGATACAATAATTGATATTGAAGATGTTAATAAAAAACTTGCAGAAGTAGTTCCTAAACAACAACAAATTAGAAAAGAATTAGAAGAGATAATCAAAGAACTTGAGGTTGATTATCATGAGTAAGATAAATGACTTAATAAAAAAACTATGCCCTAATGGCGTTAAATTTGATTCACTCGAAAATGTCACTTTGTTACAAGCAGGTGATAGAATTACAACTGCAATGATGTCAGGTGATTATGACTATGATGTAATTGGTGGTGGAACTTCTCCAACAGGAAAATATAATGAATATAACAGAGAACGTTGTATAACAATTTCTAGAGCAGGAAGCGCAGGATTTGTCAACTGGATGGAAGGTAAGTTTTGGGCTACAGATGTATGTTTTACTGCTAGTAAAAATAATGATTATATGAATATTAAGTTTATATATCATTATTTAAAAAATTCACAAAAAGATTTTAAACAACATTTATATGGTGGATCAATGCCTAAGTTAGAAAAACCGTTTTTATGGAAATATCCAATTCCAATACCACCAATAGAAATACAAGATGAAATAGTACGAATTCTTGATAAATTTGGCGAGCTAGAAGCGGAGCTAGAAGCGGAGCTAGAAGCGAGAAAGAGTCAATACGAGTTTTGGCGTGAGAA
>CADCRC010000031.1 GCA_902803795.1 uncultured Erysipelotrichaceae bacterium
AATATTTTTCATACCTTACCTCCCTTATTTATAGTATATCATTAATTATTTTTATATCAAACTTTTTTAATTTTATAGTTTAATAATTCTATAAGAATTATAATTATAAATTAGATTATTTATACTATGTAATTAATATTATTATTTTTATACTTCTTTTTAAAAAATTAAAAAATAGGAATATTTATATATTCCCTATTTAACTTTAAACAAATAAGTTATTTTAATTTACTACAAATGGATCTATTGTTGTTCCAGTTCCTGTATAACTTGTATTAGGAAGTAATGTAACTACAGGACGAACAGCATAAGCTATATTAGTTAAATAACAATTATTGATATTAGATGCTGAACCAAACATAACAGTAAAACCACTAATATGGTAAAAATATGGAGAACCTATCCAATAGATACTATTATTATATAGATAATCATCTCTAGAAGTATAAATCCAATTTCTTCCTGAAAGCATAACTTCATCTATAGTTACAAAACCAACCTTTGTACTATAAGCATCACTTGACTTACTGCATAATGTCGTTGGAGTACTTTTATATGCTCTATATACTCCACAATAATATATTTGCTCTCCAATGAGCCCAGTTTCTTCTTTTTGTGAAGAAGATGGCTCACTCATATCATTACAATAGATACTTGTTTCTATTTTATTATCTACTTCACTCATATTAGTATTATACCAATTATCTAGTACACTTTTTAAATTTGAATCAGTTAATACTCCATTATCATCATATTGATATCTTAAATATTTTGCATCATTAGTTTCTGTATTAAATGCATAACTTCCAATCGTTGTTGTTGCTCCAAATTGTGTTGTACATTGATTATTTGTTGCTGGACCATTATAGATTATTCTTATTCCTCCTGTTGCTGTAGTTCTAATTATCTTCCAGCAGAAATTGTTAAAAATTAAATTATTATTTACTTGATCATATTTTCCTCTATAGTAATAGATAGGATATCTATCGTTACTTGTTCCTGCTCTTGTATAAATTCCTGCTTGATTTTGATTAATTGCAGTATTTGCAAACCAACTATTATCATCTTCTCCTTGAGTTGCATTTTTCATCATTAGAGTAAGACCTGACATTTCTGCATTTCCTCCTCCACCTGATGAATCATTTACAAAATTAAAACATCCTTCAACTGGTTCTATTGCTATTTTTGTATTTATGCTAATTTGTATTTTTTCTAAAGCATATATACTAATGGGAATAATTAATAAACTAAGAATTATAATATTTAAGTATTTTCTTTTTTTTGTTTTATTGTATAAAATTAATGTTGTTATCATTATAAGTATTAATGTTATAACTACTATTAAAATATTACTTTTAGTTTCTGCATTTTTAATTATTTCTATTGTTGTTTTTTCATTATCTGATAAATTAATTCTCACTATGTTATCTTCAATATATTTTCCATTTACTAAATTGTCAGTTTCTACTTCTATATTATAAGCAATTGTAATATAGAAAACTATTTTAGATTTTTTATTAATTATACTATAATCATTCTCAAATTCTGTTTTATATGTCAAATAATTACTTGTATTTGTAATTTCTTTCTCTAATTCATAGTCTTTATTAGTTGGATTATCTATAACTATCTTATATTTGGCATAATCCTTAACATTTGAAAAACTTAAATTAAAATTAATTTCTAAATTATCAATTGATGGTTCAGATAATATTGTTGTTGTGTCTGTTTTTTCAATTATATTAATTGATTCTATATTTACTTTTTCTTCAGCATAAACATTTGATATAGTAATGGGTAATATAAAAGTAATAATTGATATAATTATTATTAAAAATAATTTTTTATTTTTCACTCTAATCACCTCTTACTATATTATCTTATTATATATATTATAATTATATGATTAATAAATCACAATTTTATAATTTTTATAGTTTTGTATACTAAGTATATCATACTTTCTCTTAATATTGGGGTGTTTTATTTTAAAAATGTTATTTCCTGTAAATTATATTCATATAATCAATTCTTATTTATTTTTTTATATCTGAAAATTTGAATTTTTAATAAAAAAAAGAGCGATTTATTTTGCTCTTTTATGTAATTTTGCTTTAATAACATCTATTTTTAGACTGCTGTATATCCTCCGTCGATTGGTAAGATTACACCTGTTACATAACTTGCTTCTTCACTACCAAGGAAGATAGCTCCAGCGTTAAGTTCACCTTTGTGACCATATCTTGCAAGTGGAACTGTTCTTTTCATATATTCTGTAAACTCTTCTGTTACTAATGTATCATGAGTCAACTCTGTTTCAAAATAACCAGGACATATTGCATTACATGTAATATTGTATTTAGCAAGTTCTGCTGCTACAGCACGTGTAAAGTTTACAACACCACCTTTTGATGTATGATATGCAACTGTATCTAATGCACTATTTCCTACAAGTCCATACATAGAAGCTATGTTTATAATTCTTCCATAATTCTTTTCCTTCATTACGTTTGCAAAAGCACGTGTCATATAGAAAACTGAATCTAAATCTGTCTTCATAGTAAATTCCCATTCTTCATCAGTCATATTTAATACACCATTATTTTTTGCAGAACCTGCGCAGTTTACTAGGACATCAACTTTACCAAATTCTTGTCTAGTTTTACTTACTGCATTGTCAATATCTTCAACTGATGTTACATCACATTTACATATTTCAATTTTTGTTCCATATTTTTCTAAATTTTCTTTAACTTCTTTTAATCTTTCTTCACGTCTTGCTAGTAACATTAAGTTTGCTCCTTGCATCGCAAATCCTTCTGCCATTTGACTTCCTAGTCCACTACTTGCACCACTTAT
>CADCRC010000032.1 GCA_902803795.1 uncultured Erysipelotrichaceae bacterium
AAAGTTCCAATCAAAATATTTTTCTATTACTCTTAAAAAATGATTTTCTGGTATCATACTTTCTAAATTTACTATCTCACTTGAATATTGTCTTTTTGGTCTTTTAGTTAACATATTTATCACTTACTTTCTTATAGCTTTACCTAAATATATTATACCATTTTTCCAACAAAAAAGTAAGGTTTAGTAAGCTTATAATTCGGTAAAGCAATAAGCAACCTTACAAATTAATTATATCAAATAATTTTATAAAAGAAAAGACCATTGACTTTGTCAACAGTCTGAGAGATTATTCATCTCTTCTAAATTTTATTTTTCCACTGGCATAAAGACTTGATAACGAATCATCTCTTTCTTGCCAGCTATATAGATATAATATATCTAGAATATTAGTCCTTTTACCTTTTCTTACTCTTTTATTGAAATCTCCATCTTCATCTAAATTGAAATTTTCATTAAATCTTTCATTACCTATAGTACTCTTTTTATAGATACAATTCCAAACACAATGATTCCAATCAAGAGGTTCTTCTTTTATAACATATTCATTATTGTCACTTTTCCAACTTATATAGCAATAGTCAAATTCTTCTTCATTTATTTTTTTTATTATTTTTTCTATATAGTTTGGAGATACTCGATCATCAGAATCAATAAAAGCAATGTATTCTCCATTAGACATATCTATACCAATATTTCTTGGACGTGAAGCATTTCCACTATTATTTTTTAAATGATATATTTTAGCATTTAATTTATCTAATTCCATATCATTTGTTCCATCATCAACAATTATCCATTCTACTTCATCTGTTAATTGAGGAACTAATATATCAGCAAGTCTTTTTGTATATTCTAAAGTATTGTAATATGGCGTTATTATACTTAATTTTGTACTCATATATTCTCCTTACTTATAGTAGAATCCTACTATATTTTGTCCTTTTTTAGTTTTCCTTTATATGCCATATAATGTGATGCATAATCCTTATTTGTAGCAGTATCGATATCACTAACTATTATTTTCCCTAATTCAAATTCTTGAATTTGATTAATAATTGCTTGTAGAAGATCTATTTTATATTTACCATTTGCTTCTTCTATAGCATTTTTCCATATTTCTTTGTTAGTTGTTATTTTTGGATATGTATCATATATATAAGTACTTTTTCTAATATGACTACCTATATATAAATACACTTTATGGCTATCACTATTGTACTTGTTGATTAAACATTTAATTAATTCTTTAGGAAGACCTCTATTTATATGATAGATTCCGCAATGGGCTATAGCAGTTACTCCTTTTTCACGATCTTCAGCTATAAGAACTGGACAATCTGCCATTCTATGGGCAAGAGCTATTTTTGGATATTTATTAGTAATAACAAGAATATCTCCTTTATTTGTTCTTTAAAATAATCATCCTTGTGCATATATTCTTCTGTTATTTCTACTGCTTTATTGTCTTCATAATCGTTATTATCTTCCATTTTTTTGTATTGGCTGAAACATTTTTAATCCTGAAAAGTTGTATCTATTGTCCAGTTTTATTCTTGATTTTTTTATTTCATTATATATACCTTCATCAGTATAATTTTCTGGAAAGAATTTTCTATTACTTGGATTTATTTTTATCATTTTTCTTTTTATAAAAAATCCATGCACCAACAAAACTAGCAATTGCCAAAATTATACTCAAATATCTCATTTTTATTAATGAATATGTAAAACTATCAACTGCTTTAACAGAGCCACCCCCATTTGTTAAAAATTGATTAATACATTCTTCCTCACTATGTACATGATCACAATAACAACTAGAAAGTATAGTACAATCATGATTTTCTAAATATTTCCAATAATTATCATAATACTTATATGTATCATGATCTTGAACATCCTTAAATAATTTATTAGTCGAACCATCATATTCAGAAATTGTTTTTTTCATATCACCTAAATATTTAAATCCCATAATAGATATTAATAATAAAATACAACCAATAACCATACAAACTACAAATAACTTTTTTTTCATAAATATACTCCTCTCACAAATACTTAAGTAATAATTATCTATATTATTATATCATGTATACTTTAAGATGTAAATTAATGAGAGAAAAACTCATTAGTTTATGATAGAATATTTTTTATTCTTTCTTATAAGAAAGAATAAAAAATTCGCGTTTGAGTAAGGGCAGATTATA
>CADCRC010000033.1 GCA_902803795.1 uncultured Erysipelotrichaceae bacterium
TTGAAGAACCAACACTACTTGCTACAACTAAATTAGATTTTTTAATATAAGATAAAATATTAAGAATCAATAATACAATTCCAGCAAATAAAATGACTAGCTTCCAAAGTAACATTGAATCAATAGCAAGTCCCAAATTAGATATAACTAAATTAACAGTAGAATATCCATAAGTAGTACCTGCAATACCAACCATACATGAACCAACAATAGTCATTGCAGCAGTTATTTTATCATATCCAACCATCAACATTAATGAAATAATAAAAGGAAAAAATATGATAAGTTCAATATGTGATCCACATAATGATGTTAATCCTGCCAAAATTAAAATGACAAAGACTAAAAAAATTAAACTATGTTTTTTTAATTTAAATGATAACCTATCTAATAAATTACGATAAGCAGGAATTTTATATAATATTCCATAAAATCCACCAACAATAAGAACATATAAACTTATATATCCAAAATAGGATAAAGCAGTTAATGGATAATTAAATAAGTCAAATAAACCTATTTGTACTCGTCCTTGATCAACAACTTCATTTTGAAAATAAGCAGCAGGAATAATCCAAGTCAAAATAGCAAAAACTAACATTGTGATAAGAACAACTTTTAATGTATTATGTTTTTTCATAAACAACCTCCCATAAAATAATTATACTACATACACAAGTTTTATCAAGCAATAAAATATATTTTTTTTAATTTAATAAAAAAACTAGTATTTCTACTAGTAATAACAAAAAATGGTCGGAGCGACAGGATTTGAACCTGCAACCCCTTGGTCCCAAACCAAGTGCTCTACCAAATTGAGCCACGCTCCGATAAATGGTGCACTCGAAGGGATTCGAACCCCTGACCTTTTGGTTCGTAGCCAAACACTCTATCCAACTGAGCTACGAGTGCATGGAAAAGTATAAAACTAATCCCTCAAATGCATTAATAAGAACATATTATATTATAAACCATTTTTTTTATTTGTCAATCACCTTTTACTCTTTTGGTTTCATTGTAGGAAATAAAATAACTTCTCTTATACTATCTTGTTCAGTAAGCAACATCACAAGTCTATCAATTCCATATCCAATTCCACCAGCAGGTGGCATACCATATTCTAAAGCATCAACAAAATCCATATCAATATCATTTGCTTCATCATTACCTAAATCTTTTTCTTTAAGTTGAGCTTCAAATCTTTCTAACTGATCAATAGGATCATTTAACTCAGTATATGCATTACAAAATTCTTTACCACAAATAAATAATTCAAATCTTTGAGTTAATTTATCATTGTTAGGATCTTTCTTAGTTAAAGGAGAAATCTCTATAGGATGACCATACAAAAAAGTTGGTTGAATTAAAGTCTCTTCAACATATTTTTCAAAGAATTTATTAATTATATGACCATATTGCATTTCATGTTCCTCTAAAAATATATCATGTTCTTTACATAATTCTAAACAATCATTCAAACTTTTATCAGTAAAATCAATACCTGTTTTCTCTTTTATAGAATCAATCATAGATATTTTCTTAAATGGTTTAGATAAATCAACTTCATGACCTAACCAATTAAAAATAGTTTTCCCAATTGCTTTCTCAGCTACATATTTAAACATTTTCTCAGTTTGTTCCATCATACCATCTAAATCAGAATATGCTTTATAAGCCTCCATCATAGTAAACTCAGGATTATGTCTAGTATCCATACCCTCATTTCTAAAACATCTTCCAATTTCATAAACAGATTCCATTCCACCTACAAGCAATCTCTTTAAAGGTAACTCTAAAGCAATTCTTAAATACATATCTAAATCTAGTGTATTATGATGAGTAATAAAAGGTCTTGCAGCAGCTCCAGATAAAAGAGTAGTCAATACAGGTGTTTCAACTTCAACATAACCCTCTTTATCCATAAATTCACGAATACAACTTATTATTTTAGGTCTTATAAACGCAATTTTTTTAGCATCCTCATTTACTATTAAATCAACATATCTTCTTCTACTTCTCTCTTCAACATCAGTTAGACCATGAAACTTTTCAGGTAATGGTCTTAAGGCTTTAACTAAATGAGTATATTCCAAACATTTTAAAGTAACTTCACCAGTTCTTGTTTTCATAACTTTACCAGTAACACCAACTATATCACCCAAATCAGCTGATTTAAATAAATTATACTTATCTTCACCAACATCATTTATAGAAATATAAATTTGAATTTTACCAGTTTTATCTTGTAATGAAAAAAATGAAGCCTTACCCATCTTACGAATAAACATTATTCTACCAGCAACAGTAAATCTATCATCTATATTTTCAAATTCATCATGTTCAACATTCTTATATTTTTCATTAATATCAATAGCAAAAGCATCTCTATCAAATCTTTGACCAAATGGATCAATACCCATTTCTTTTATTTTTTCAGCTTTATCTCTTCTAACTTGTTCTTGTTCACTTATCACAACTATCCCTCCTTAACAACATATGTATTACAAATTAAATCATGTAATGAACGCCTATCATTTCTAGCAATTATAAAAATTGCTGCCAAAATAATAAAAGTATATTGTAAAAACTCGCAAATAAGAGAACCAATAACAAAAACAATTTCTATATTAAATAATAAAAATACAAAAGATAATAATTGGCTAAAAACCAAATTAATTAATAAACATCTAACAATTAGTTGATTAATAGATAATTCTCCATTATATGATTTTAATCTTATTTTAGTAAGTTTTCTTCCTAAAGTTAATCCTCCTGTATAAAATTGCAAAACAACAAAATATAATATTTCAATTACAATATTAATAATAGAATATATACCAGTATGTTTAGCAATCTGATAAGATAAAGAATACGTTTCTCCTAAATATTCATTAATATCTATTTTAGATTCAATATAATTATTAATCACTTTATCTCTTTCATCAGATAATTTAACTAAATTAGAAGAATTTAAAAAAGGAGAAGCAATCAAAATTGCAACAAAATATACTATAACAAAATCAATAATCCAAGAAAAAAATCTTGTAATAAACAAAGCATTTTTAGAATTATCTTTACTTCTATCTTTTATCTTTTCATTCTTATCCAATTCTTCATAATCAGCTTCTTTTATATCTTTATTGTTTTTAATCACTATTATCACCTCTAAATTCAGTTAATATGTTTATTATATCACTTGCATTATTAGTTTTAAAAATTTTATTTTTCACCTCATTAGAATCATAAATACCTTTAAGATAGAAACTAACATGTGTTCTAAATTCTAAAACTGCAATATGCTCATCTTTTATATCTAATAATTTTTTTAAATGAACAATTGCAATATCAATTCTATCATTTCTATCTGGTAAGATGTATTTTTTTCCAGATAAATATAATAATGAATTACTAAAAATCCAAGGATTACCAATTGCACCTCTTCCAACCATAACTAAAGAACATCCTGTATAATCCATCATATTTTTAATATCTTCAGGTTTTCTAATATCACCATTTCCAATAACAGGAATACTTACATTATTAACAACTTCTCTAATAATATTCCAATCAGCATTACCACTATAACCTTGACTTCTAGTCCTAGCATGAACACATATAGCACTTGCACCAGCTTTTTCAATTACTTTAGCAACATCTACAGCATTAATACTATCAAAATCCCAACCACTTCTAATCTTAACAGTAACAGGACAACTTACAGCATTAACCACAGCATTAACAATTTCATAAATAAGATCAAGATTTTTTAATAATGCACTACCACTCCCAGTAGAAACAACCTTCGGAACAGGACATCCCATATTTATATCTATAATATCAGGATGCATACAATCAAAAATAAATTTCGCAGCTTCAGACATTATTTTAGGATTATTACCAAATATCTGTTGTGAAATAGGTCTTTCTTTCTCAGTCATATATAACATATCTAATGTCTTTTTATTTTTATAATGAATAGCTTGCGAACTTACCATTTCACATACAACAAGTCCACATCCAAATTCACAACATATTTCTCTAAAGGCACTATTAGAAATACCAGCCATTGGAGCAAGTACTAGAGGATTTTTTATTTCAACATTTCCTATATAAACACTCATTTAATATCACATTTATACATAATTTAAACATATGAAAAAGTATTAATACTACAAAAATTATAAGATAAACTACTTTTTGTTAGTTTTAAGTAAATCCCTAATTTCTTCTAATAACTTAACTTCATCACTTTTAGCTACTGGTTTTTCTTCTTCTTTCTTTTTAAATTTTTCTAAAAATTTAACAATCATAAATACACAAAATGCAACAATTAAAAAATCAATAACATTTTGAATAAACATACCATATTTTATAGCAGCTCCACCAACTTTAATTGATAATCCACTAAAATCAATACCACCAATAATTACACCAATTAAAGGCATCAAAATATCGTCAACTAAAGAAGATACAATACTACCAAATGCACCACCAATAATTACACCAACAGCCATATCAATTACATTACCTTTTGAAATAAATTTTTTAAATTCACTCAAACCTTGTTTTCCCTTTTCCTTTACTTCTTCATTAACAATTATTCTTTTACTCATAATATCTCACCTCACATATATTATAAATTAATTATTAACAAAAAAAAAGAATTATTTTGAATTTATTTCTTCTAATTCTTTTAAAATTTCAGATTTTGTTAATTTAGATGAATTTTTTATACCTTTTTCTTTAGCAATTTCTCTTAATCTACTAACAGACATTTCTTCATAACTAGATGAATTTTCATCTTCAGGTGGCATATGTTTATGTTCAACAAGATAATCAATTTGTTCTTTCGTAAGAGTCTCATATTCAATTAAAGCATCTGCAATTATTTTTAATAAATCTCTATTATCTTTAATAATTTTAGTTGCGTGATCATGACATTCATTCATAATTTTTCTCATTTCCATATCTATTTCGTTAGCAACCTCATTAGAAAAATGTTGAGTTTTATTATAATCTCTTCCTAAGAAAACACTGCCTGATTCTTGTTCAAATTGCAATGGTCCCAAATCAGACATTCCATATTCACATACCATAGCTCTAACAATCTTAGTAGCTTTTTCAAAATCATTATGAGCACCAGTAGTAATTTCACCAAATTCTATTTCTTCGGCAGTTCTACCACCTAAAAGTCCAGTAATTTCTTCTAATAAATCAGTTTTAGTAGAACATAATTTTTCTTCACTAGGAACCATCATATTATAACCACCAGCCATACCACGTGGAATAATAGTAACTTTTTGAACATCGCTTGCACCATTTAATTTTAATCCAACAACAGCATGACCTGCTTCATGATAAGCAACAAGTTTCTTATCATTCTCACTATATTTACGACTCGTTTTTGCTGGCCCCATCAACACTCTATCAGTTGCTTCATCAATCTCACTCATAGTAATTTCATCTTTATTACGACGAACAGCAAGTAAAGCAGCTTCATTTAATAAATTTTCTAAATCAGCTCCACTAAATCCAGGAGTTCTATGAGCAAGACCATTTAATGTAACACCACTAGATAAAAATTTATTTTTAGCATGTACAGCAAGAATTTCTTCACGCTCTTTAACATCAGGTAAATTTACAGTAATCTGTCTATCAAATCTACCAGGTCTAAGTAAAGCAGGATCTAAAACATCAGGCCTATTTGTTGCTGCAATGATAATTATACCTTCATTAGCACCAAAACCATCCATTTCAGTAAGTAATTGATTTAAAGTTTGTTCTCTTTCATCATGTCCTCCACCTAAACCAGTTCCTCTTTGACGACCAACAGCATCAATTTCATCAATAAAAATCAAACATGGAGCATTTCTTTTTGCTTGTTTAAACATATCTCTAACACGACTTGCACCAACTCCAACAAATAATTCTACAAAATCAGAACCACTTATAAAATAGAAAGGTACTTTAGCTTCTCCTGCAATTGCTTTTGCAAGTAAAGTTTTTCCAGTTCCAGGAGGACCTACAAGTAACACACCTTTTGGAATTCTAGCTCCCATCTTTTGAAACTTCTTAGGTGATTTCAAAAAATCTATTAACTCCTTTACTTCTTCTTTTTCTTCCTTCAATCCAGCAACACTATCAAAAGTTACATCATTATTTTCATCATTTAACTTTGCACGACTCTTACCAAAATCCAAAGAAGAAGAAGCTCCACTCATTTGACGAGAAAAAAGCCAAAATGCAAAACCTCCTAATAACAATATAGGTACAACATTAACTAAAATTAAAACCCACGTACTTGATTCAGGATCAGCATCAATAGTTAATTTAACATCATTTTCTTCACAAGCATCAGAAATTTTCTGAATAACATTCTCTGAATAAGGTAATCTAACAAAAAAACTCTCACCATTCTTAGATTTTCTTAAAACACCAGATACTTCATAAGTATAAGCACTACCATGAGTAACAAGCTCCATTTCACTAATTTTATTATCATTAAGCTTTGACATAAATTCGTCATAAGTAAAAACAGTTACATCAGTATTTAAAACACTTACCATATAAAATACAAATAACATAATAATAAGTAATAATAAATATGGAAGTGTACTTTTAGCAATACTTTTCTTTATATTTTTTCTTTTATTATTCATAAACACAATCAACTCCTAAATATATTTCAATATTATATCACATTTATCTTTATTTTCCACATTTAAGGAAGATTTTTTTAAATTTGGTATCCAAACAACAACATTATCACTATCACAAACAATAGGATATAAATCTCTATATTCTAAAGGTATTTTCTTATCAATAAAAATCTTATTAACAAGTTTAGAATAACTAACACCACTTTTATTAAACAATTTAATCCTATCACCATTATTTCTACATCTGACAACTAAAGGAAATTTTAAATCAGAATAATTCAATCTAATAATATCATTACCATTTTTTTTAATATCATTAATTCTTATAATTTTATGTCCATTAGGTAATAAAATTTCATTAAAATCCATATCAATCATAAAAGAATATTTTTTATAATTACTCTTTTTATATAAATAAAATTTTCCATATGATTTACAAGCGATAACACCATTTGGTAAATCAATAAACATATTTAATCTATCACTATTAATCAAATCAATTATTAAATCAATATGTTTATCAGATAATAAATATACATCATCTTTATAATAATCATAAAGAATTTCATTAATAACAAGTTTTTTAATAAAATCATCTAATAATTTGAATTTAAAAATAATAAGTTTTTTATCAATATATAATTCATCTAATTTACTCTTAACAATACCATCAACATAATCATAATATGAATATAATAAATTACTAAATTTCAAAAACTTAAGATTAACAAAACTATCTTCTTCCTTTAAAAAAGGTAAAATCTCATATCTAAACCTATTTCTAGTATGATTATATGAATAATTACTTTTATCAACAAAATATTTAATATTATTTTTTTCATTATAATATAATAAATCTTTCTTTGTCAAAGAAATTAAAGGTCTTATAAAATAAATACCATCAATATACAATATTTTTCTAAATCCACCATAACCAGATAAATTAGAACCTCTAACAATTCTCATCAAAATAGTTTCAATTAAATCATCACCATGATGAGCAAGCATAATATATTTACAATCATATTTCAAAGATAAACTTTTAAAATAATTAAATCTAAAATTTCTTGCAAATGCTTCAAAATTACTTGAAACATTATCATTAATATCAACTGATTCAAAGATTAAATTATTTTCTTTACAAAAATTACTAACATATTTTTCTTCTTCATCAGACTGAATTCTTACTTTATGATTAACAAAAGCAACAATTAAACTTAAATTATACTTATCCCTAATATTTAAAAGCATACTTAATAAAGCCATAGAATCAGGCCCACCAGAAACACATACAATTATTTTTTGATTATTAGAAAAATTATATAACTTTTCAATATTAATCATAAAATCACCAGAAAGTATTATAACATGACAAAAAAAATATGTAAATTATTCATCATAAGGAATTTTAAAAATAATTTCACCCTCTTTAGAATAAAAATATTTTTCCCTTGCATATTTAGCAATATAATCAGAATCTTGAAGTTTTTCTACATCAACTTTTAACTGATTTTCTTTATTCTTTAAAAAAATTAATTTTTTAGACAATTCTTCTTTTTCCCTATATTTATCATAAAGTGAAATAATATTATTAATAATAGTAACACCAAATACAAATATAATTACTATAACAATAAAGAAATTTAAAAAATGTTTAAATCCTTTATCCATATTCCACCACCTAACCTAATATAATTATATAACAAGAAATAAAATAGTAATATGCAAAATAAAAAATTTATTAAAATTTTACAAAAAAAAGAGACTAATTATTCAGTCTCTTCATCATTTTCTTCTGATTCTTCTACATCTTCAGCATTTTCATATGCATCTAAAATAGCATCCTCAAACATAGCTCTAACTTCAGGATTAATAGGATGAGCAATGTCTCTATAACCACCAGTAGCAGTTTTACGACTTGGCATAGCTATAAACAAACCGTTGTCTCCTTCAATAATACGAATATCATGTACAGCAAAACTATCATCAAGTAATACTGAAGCGATTCCTTTCATGCGTGATCCATCTTTTTCAATCTTACGTACATTTACAGATGTAATTTTCATAAATTTCCTCCCATCTAAAGTTATTAACTTTATATTCATATAATATAATAATAAAATTAAAAAATCAATAGATTTTAATTATTTTTTATTATTAAATAAAGAATTAGATAATTCTATAAATACTTCTAAAGGTACATTTTCAGCTCTCATATTTAAATTCAAATCATATTTATAAAGAATACGATTTATAACATCTAAATCATAATATTTTAAATTATTCTTTAAATTTTTTCTTTTAAACTTAAATGAATCAAAAACAATTTTTTTAAAATTATCAAATGATTTTAATGAATTAAAAAATGTAGGAGTCAAAGAAATAACACAACTATCTACATTAGGAGAAGGAACAAATGATAAACGAGAAACAAAAAATTCATAATTAACATTATAAAAATAAGAAGTAATAACATTAAAGGCATTATAAGAAGAACTTCCATAAGAAGAACACAATCTTAATCCAACTTCATTTTGAACCATAAGAACAATTTTATTAAAAATAACACCACAATCAATAAGTTTAGTAATAATAGCAGTTGTTATGTAATAAGGAACATTACTAACAAAAAAAATTTTATCATAACAATATTTAGAAACATCAGATAAGATATCAATATTTAAAAAATCATCAAAAATAATCTCTATATTATCAAAA